>CANHMN010000001.1 GCA_947461645.1 Chitinophagaceae bacterium
GATATCTTTTTTCTTTGAAGGCATTTAAATGATTTAACTATCGGAGATCCTTACCTTAATAAGGTTATTACCCCTTTATTGTTAAGGATTGGACCATTTGAAATTCTATAGCTTGCAATCCAAACATAAGCATCAAAATTGATTTCTTTTGCCTTATAAAAACCATTCCATTTGTTGAAAGGATTTCGGGATTCAAATATCAATTCACCCCAACGATTGTAAATCCTCAAACTGAATTCGCTGATGACAGACAAATCACCTACTGGACCAAATTGATCGTTTAGTCCGTCACCATTGGGGGTAAATGCAGTTGGAAATTGAATGATGCCTCTGCAAGAAACATCAATCAATACTGTATCAGAACCCACACACCCTTCTCTGTTTTTAACGGTAACATAATACAGTCCGCTGTCTCTCACTGCAAAACTAGGTCTTGTAGTTCCGTCTTGCCATTCATAGCTGCTAAAATTACCGGGACGTAAAACAAGATTCTCCCATACACATATCGTTCTATTGTCACCTAAATCTGGCAAAGCAGGCACTTGGATGTTGTTGATTGTCAGGCTATCTGTTTCTTTCACACAACCGTTAGCATCAGTTATCTTCAATAAGTATTTTTGATTGTAAGCTAAATTCAAAATTGCAGCATCGGTATTGCCATTAGACCATAAATAGCCATATCCTCCTACTCCGCCATCTATAGTTACGGCTATATTCCCATTAGATTGATTACAGGTAGCGTCCCTAATCTCGGTATATATTACAATAGAGTCAGGCTGAGAAAGCATCATAGTATCCAAAATGGGGCAAGCAGAATCTGCAGAAGGAGTTGATACTTGAACAATGTAATTTCCTGTATCCAGGTTGGTAATAATAGGCGCTACTGCCCCATTAGACCACGAGTAATTGTATGTCCCGCTTGGACCTCCATTGGCGTTTACTTGCAAAGATCCATTGTTGCCTCCGTAACAAAGTATTGGTGAAACAATTTGGGTATTAGCTTCCAGGATAACTACTTTTCGTGTTTGAGATTGAAAAGTACCGTTATTGAAAGCTACTTGGTTGGTTACAAAATAAGTTCCGGGGCCGGAAAAAAGATGTTGAGGTTCAACCTGACTGGAACCATTAAACGAAGAGGAAGGGTCGCCAAAGTTCCAACTTACAGCAGCTGCACAAAAAGGCAAACTGAAATTAAATTTTACATTATTATTCCCCGTACAAGTATAGCTGAAATCTGCCTGATTGGAAGTGTTTGGAACGGCAGCGCCTATACTAAAATCATCAAATGCAAAACCGTCATAAGCATTACAAATAGTTCCAGCCCCAAATACAAACCTGAATTTAATCGTATTTATTGGAGCAGTATTGGCAAGTCTATGCTTTGCCAATACCCACTGACCAGTGCCTCCATTACGTGCACAATCTCCTGTAAGTGAACTGCCAGACCATCCGGCAACACCTCCTACATAAGTTAAAGTTGAAGAATTGAACCAATTTAGACCATTACAATTGGTATTAGAGTTGATATCACCCAATGAAATAAAATTATTGCTTCCATTCAAAGCGTAAGCCAAATAAACCCCATCGAAATTGTTTTCAGTTTCCCAAAATACTTTAAAAGAAACTTCAGGATTAGCAAGGGTAGAAATATTGTAAACAGGACTCTCCACATATGAAGTACCTCCAGCATAACCCACTCCATTCAAGTCGCCCGCCAACCAACACCTTAAACCGCTGGATGCAGCTGTTATAGCAGGCTTACCAACAGGCGAGCCCCAGTTCCAATGCGTATTGTTTTGCGCAACCCAACCTCCATTATTGGCTTCAAAATCTTGAAAAACTTGGCCATGAACCGGAGCATTAAAAATACAAATGCTCATGGAAACTATAAAAATAAAGCTGCAAAAACGGTTCATCAAATGTTAGTTAGTAAAGAGTGTAAAATTAACGATTATGCCATATGAAACAGAATAAGAAAGTGAAATAAATTCAATAGACAAGCAAATGTTGTTGATAATTTTATCATCCAATATTTACAGTACTTAAACAATGAATGTTGTGGCCATTAAAGCCATATTCTGATTGGGTATTGTATCTTTACAAACCAAAATTGATTAGACTTCAAACAAATTAACTACCTAAATAAATTACCATGTTTCGGCTCCTGACGATTGCTTTACTTTTTTCTGCTACAACTTCAACCTTTGCTCAAGTTCCCAATGAATGTGCAGCTAAATGCAGCAGAGTGTCGGCCTATCAGCATTCACAGCAAAGAATAAATTATTATCAATATCCCTCGATGAACAAATATGATGTCAAGTACCTGAAGCTTGACCTAAATATAGAAACTGCTAGTCGATTTATTTCAGGCAATTGTCTTACCCGTTTTAAAACAGTTGCCCCGATGGATACTTTTGTCATTGAGTTCGTGAATAACATGGATGTAGATTCTGTAAAAATCAACAATGTCAGCTATAGCTTCATACATTCGGACGACCATCTATTTATTCCATTCAATACAACAATTGCTTCTAATACCACCCTTGAATTTCTTTGTTTTTACAAAGGCACTTCAAGTTCCAACGCAGTATTCGCCGGCATATCAAATAACACTGGATTGAGTTACTCTGCATCACTTTCTGAAAGTTACCAAGCAAGAGAATGGTTTCCAGCCAAGCAAATTCTAAGTGATAAAATTGACTCAACTGATTTTTGGATAACTACAAGCCCCGAAAACAAGGCAGGTGCGAATGGTTTGTTGGTTGGAACTGATATCCTACCCAATGGAAAAGTAAGATTCAGATGGAAAAGCAAGTATCCGATGAACTATTATTTACCAAGTTTTGCCGTAGGAAATTATGCTGAATACATCAACTTTGCCAAGCCTGCAGCCATTGCACCAGATTCTGTTTTGATTCAACATTACATTGCGAGCGGCTCCTATCTCAACTCAGTTAAAACGAATTTAGACAAGACGCCTCGTTTTGTTGAAAAATTTAGCGAACTCTTTGGACTCTATCCTTTTTGGGATGAAAAATACGGTCATGCTCAAGCCTCAATAGGCGGTGGCATGGAGCACCAAACAATGAGCACGATGAGCAATTTTGGAACAAGTCTCATTGCACATGAATTAGGTCACCAATGGTTTGGCAACAACGTTACCTGCGCAAGATGGAATGACATCTGGATCAACGAAGGTTTCGCCACCTATTCCGAATACCTAATGATGGAAAAATTGCCTGCGCTGTTCACCACCACAAATGCCTTCAATTATATGGCAGCTATTCACAACAATGTGATGTCATCATCAACAGGGAGTGTGTATGTTCCTGAATCAAGTGTATACGATGAGAACAGAATATTTAGCAGTCGATTAAGTTACAACAAAGGGGCCGCTATTGTTCACCACCTCAGGTTTGAAACACAAAGCGATACCTTGTTTTTCAATACCCTTAAAAACTTCCAGCAGGAATACAAAGATTCGGTGGCTACAGTATATGATTTTATTCGCGTTGCAGAGAATACCTGTGGAAGAAGCTTCAATAATTTCTTCAATCAATGGTACTTTGGTGAAGGTTATCCTACTTATAATCTCACTTATTACAAGCCATCTGCAGACACTTTGCTGATTGAAGTAAACGAAACAACAAGCGCACCATCTGTTACTCCTTTTTTCAAAGGACTTCTTGAACTAACCATAAATTCTGCTAGTGGCGACACTACCGTAACAGTTGATGTTGAATACAACAATCAGGTATTTGTTATTGCAACCAATAAAATTCCAACAACCATTACTATCGATCCTAACAACTGGATCATCAACAAAAACGGAACCGTCACAAACGCCATAGTTCTTCCTGTTAATCTTACATCATTCAGCGGAAAGACGAACGCAGATTGTAGTGCAGATTTTATTTGGACTTCTGAAAATGAAAACAACACTGCCTACTATCAACTTCAATCTAGTGCTGATGGCAAAATCTTTTCGGCCATTCAAAATATTACCGACATTGATTACAATGCACCCTACAGCTATCATTTTCATTTGACTGACGCAAAAAAAGGAGAATCATTTTACAGGCTAGTTGTTTTCAATAAAAACGGAACCTACCATTACAGCAATATTATATATCTGGAAACGGATTGCAACAATGAATTTCTCGCAGTATTAAGTCCGAATCCATTCTCAAAACAAATTAATCTTGAAATACGCTCTTCTGAAAACCAAACTGCTTTACTTAGAATGGTAAATCAAAACGGACAATTAATGTATAAGGCTGAACAGGAAATAGTAGTGGGCCTAAACAAAATATCGATATCTACAGAAAACCTACCTGCTGGAAATTACTTTATCAGCCTAAAAACAGCAAACAATCAAAATCAAATCATCAAGGCAGTAAAACTGAAATAAAAGTTATAACCTAAATAACAACCCTACAGTTTTTTGTATCTCTGAGCTTCCTTTATTTGTTATGGAATTTGATAAAATTATCAAAGGTGAAATTTGTCCCTACTGTAATTGTTCAACAATACTTGTAAAAGGTGATGTAATATATCCGCATAAGTTAACAGAAATTCCAAAACCAAAATACCTCGACAAAAATTACTACCTCTGTATTGAAAACGCAGATCATTATGTTGGAACTTACGCAGACAATACAACTTCTTTAGGCAGGTTGGCGGATAGCTCATTGAGGATACTCAAAAGTAATGGCCATCGTGCTTTCGATCCGCTTTGGAAAGAAAAAATAGCTTTTAACAGCCAGGCAGAAGCTTATGATTGGTTGTCTATCGAAATGGAATTGCCATTGGAGCATACTCACTTCGGTATGTTTACTGAGGAGCAATGTGAAAAAGCAATAAAGTTATGCGAAGAAAAAGCCAGATGAAGAATTTAATTACCTGGCTAACACAGCTCTTCTTATTGAACGATCATTGACAATAACTTCAACCACATACATTCCTTTTGTGATTCTATTCAAGTTATTTAATTGCATGTTATTCTTTCCTTTTTGAACAGCAATCGGGAAATGATAAATGCAGTTTCCATCGGCAGCGTAAATTTTAATGAAGCAGTTGCTCTTTTGTTCTATTTCATTTTCAAAGCTGATATTCAATCGGTCAGCGAATGGATTAGGATATATCAAGAGTTCATTGTCTTTAATCGATTCATTCTTAAACAACACAATTTTAGAAAAATATGATCTTCCATTCTTAGCAATGACATGTAATCTGAAGTATACAAATGGTGAAGTAGGCTCAATCTGCACTTCTTTATCATATTGCTGAGCCCCATTACCAGAGCCTGTTAAGTTAGGGAATGTTGTACTTTTTTCTGAAAAAGCCATTCCATCTTCACTTGATTCAATAACATATTTAAATACGTTGCTCTCATTTTGGATTTTCCAATTTACCGAAACGGAATGAATACCAGATTTAACAACATTGAAACTTACTAAATTGGAAGAGACAAGTTCAGTAACATCAATTAATACTTTAGCCGTATCACAATCGGGGAAATTGTCACACAATCTGTAATAAAAGCTGTCACGACCATAAAATAATAAATCAGGTGTATAGGTAAATGATCCGTCAGTATCAAACACAAGGCTTCCATTCAAAGGACCCTCAACCAATGACCAAATGTTTCCACCATCAGTGCTTGGAATATCATTATTGGAAACGTTAGCATTCAGTACTGAATCCTGAGTAATTAAATAATCATCATCAATGGCTGTTGGGAAATCATTGGGTAATATCGTAAGGTTCAGGGTAACAATTGAATCGCATCCATTTACAGCAGTGCCGGTCCAAGTATCAGTAAAATTGGAAGAAGTGTAAAGGACTCCATTCCAAGTGTAACTATTATAAGCCTGAATGACATCTGTAACAGCAACAGAATTATTAATGGTTAAAATCAGGGTATCTGTCCCACTACAACCATTTGGAGCTACATAATCGAATACATAAATACCACTTGAAGTATAATCATTCCCATTCCAATTGTAGGAATCGCAAGCGGTTTGTGTAACTGATGTTTGCAGAGAATTGTTAATTGTCAGGTATAAAGTATCTGTCGATGCACAACCCAATCCATTGGTATAGTCATAAGTAAAAACTCCGCTGATTGTATAGGTTGTTCCATTCCAGGTTAAACTATCACAAGCAACCTGAGTATCGGTATTATGGGTAGAATTATTGATAGTCAAATACAACGTATCTGTTGACGCACAACCCAATCCATTGAGATAGTCAAAAGTATAAACGCCGCTGATTGTATAGGTTGTTCCATTCCAGGTTAAACTATCACAAGCAACCTGAGTATCGGTATTATGGGTAGAATTATTGATAGTCAAATACAAAGTGTCGGTAGAAGCACAACCTGATGCGTTGAGATAGTCAAATGTATAAACGCCGCTGTTCGTATATGTCGTTCCATTCCAGGTTAAACTATCACAAGCAATCTGATTGAATGAATTGTAGGTAGGGTTGTTTACAGTGATGTCAAAAGTATCTGAACAGAAAGTCAAGCCATTGTTAGCGAATGAATAATAGGATGTATTTGCAATCGGATTTACAATTGTTGAAGCTAGAGTAGTGCCATCAGACCAAGAGTAATTTATTGTGGCGTTTCCTTTGATTTTATTGCTATCGATGAAAAGCAACTGCGAACTACCATTACAAATACTATTGGATGAAGATTCTATAATTGGATTAACGATACTTAGGTAAATACTATCAACTGAAGAACATGCCCCTCTGTTAACAGTACATTTGTACCAACCGCTTGAATCAACACGATTAACTTGAGTAGTAACCCCATTACTCCAATTGTAGTTAGGAAATCCAACACCCGCATCTAAATCAAAATATTTATCACATGCGCGAATAGTATCCTCTGTAAAAATAGAGTCACTGTTGCTGATACAACTGTTATAAATCTCAAAAATTTCAGTAGCTGTAAGAGTACGTTTCCATATACCAAACTCATCCAAGATTCCATTGAGGTATTCAACATCACCGGGGGAGTCTTTGCCAAGCTCCAGGCTGTCATTTGTTGAGGGCTGAAGTGTAGTAACGGGAAAAGTTTGGGTATTAAACAAAACACCATTTAAATAAAACCGAACAACACCATTGTTAAAAGTCACAGCAACAAAATACCAGGTATTCAGGGCTATTGGTTTTCTAGCATAACCAAATTGAAAATCAGGAATATTACCACCCCAAAAACCAACAAAATCATTTTTTAAAAAACTCTTGTATTGATGAGAAACCGGCCTTAATCCATTCCACTTTTGAAAAATGGGAGAGAAGCTGGTATTTACACCATTAAAGTAAGAGGTTAGTTTAACCCAAACAGTAAATGAAAACTGATTTGAAATGTCGGTACTTAATGAGGGTGATGAAGGTATAGTTATAGAAGACGAACCATTGAAAAAATAAGCACTATTCAAAGCACCATACCTGTCCTCTGTTAATGTAGCACCATTGATGAAGCCGTGGTTAGCATTGGCACTTGCATCTCTTGCATTACCATTAAGAGGATAAAAAGCGCACAATCCATTTGAAGGGATGTAGGAGGGTAATCTTTGCGCAGAAGATCCGATAAAGGAATATAAAGCCATCAACAGAAAAAATATTCTCTTGAATTGGATAGATTTATGGTATTTTTTGATGTGTAGCAACTTAAATAATTACAATACTCTTAGGAAAAGGTTTTAAGAAAAAGGATTATACCATTCGAAATTCAAAATTAGTTTGTTTTGTTCAAATTTCTAAGGATGTAGCGTCAATTAAATGGCAACATTGATTCTTTTTAAATTAATTAATCAGCTATTTTTCTTTATTTGATTGAAAATAGCCCTGAATTCTTTTGGAATGGGGGTTTCTAAAGCTAATTTTTCTCCATTACACTTCAAAAAACTCAATTTATACGAATGCAAAGCCAGTCTTCCTAGCATAGGTGTTTCTTCCAGTTCTGATTGACTCAATTTGTATTTTTTCTTTATTTGTGATAAAAAAATGGGTTTCCCATCGCCATAAACCTCATCACAAGCCAATGGGTGCCCCCAATGTTTACAATGAACCCTGATTTGATGTGTTCTTCCCGTATGAAGTTGAAAAGACACTAAGGAATATTTATCATAACGTTCCAATACCTCGAATCCAGTTTGTGAGGACTTGCCTGATCTGTGAACAGCCATCACCCCTTTTAAAGAATGATGTTCTGCTATGGGAGCATCTATTGTTCCGGAATCTTCTGATGGTGCACCTAAGACAATCCCTAGATAGAACTTCTCTACTTTTCTATCTGCAAATAAACCCGACAAGTACTTGTGTGTTGATTCATCCTTGGCAAACAACAATAATCCGCTTGTTTCCTTATCCAAACGATGAACAGTAAAAATGGTTGGGTATTTTTCCATCAACAAATCCTTCAACGACTTTTCTGATTGGGCCCTGTCCGGAATACTTAATAACCCTGAAGGCTTGTCAATGGCCACTAAAGAATTATCTTCAAAAATGATACCGTATTTTTTAGTCGTCAATTTTTTTTGAATTTTTTTTCTTTGATGCGTTGAGGTATTTGAGAAGCCTAACTTCCTTTTCACTTAAGTGTCGCCATTTTCCTCTCTCTACATTTTTTTTGGTCAATCCGGCATACATCACCCTATCCAAGGCTTTAACATCGTAACCAAGATGTTCAAATATTCTTCTTACAATTCTGTTTCTTCCGCTGTGAATTTCTATACCAATAATAGACTTGTCTTTTGAGTCAGCAAATGCCAGTCCATCAACAAAAACCTGTCCGTCTTCAAGTGTCAATCCTTTTAGGATTTGCTCAAAATCGGCTTTGGTCAAGGGTTTATCCAATTTTACTTCATATATTTTTTTAACTTCAAAACTTGGGTGAGATAATTTCTGCGTAAGATCACCATCATTGGTAAGCAATAAAACGCCCGATGTATTTCTGTCCAATCGACCTATCGGATAAACCCTCTCCTGCGTTGCTGCACTAATCAATTGCAAAACAGTTTTTCTGCCCTGAGGATCGTCGGTGGTAGTGATGTAGTCCTTCGGTTTATTTAGCAAGATGTACTGTAAGTTCTTAGTAACAAAAATTCTTTTTCCGGCATAAACAACTTCATCAGATGCCTGAACTTTATAGCCTGGTTCAATAACAGGCTTATTGTTCACTTTCACTTTTCCTTCGGTTATCAAGGCAACAGCATCCCTTCTTGAACTGATACCACAATGAGCAAGGTACTTGTTCAAAGGCATAATTTCTAATTGAGCGTTTTCTTTTGACTGAGTCTTTTGAGTAGGTGCAGCCTTGGTTTTTACTGGAGCTTTCGACGATGGTTTTTCATTGACAATGCTCTCTTTTGCATTAACGGCATTTTTCTTTGCCATTCTTGCCTGGTACTTTTCTTCCTTGATTTTATCAAAGTAGGCCGCTCTTTCTTTTTTAATTTTTTTCTTTTCCTGGCGGAAGGCTTCTTTTACGGCACTGTTTTTCTTCTTGTCCGAAAATTTTTGAAAAGGAGAATTGTTCATTATATATGTTTTTGCTGTTTTTCAACAGTAATTGAGAAGCAAAGGTAACCTTTTTTAAAGCATTCTCATTCATTATCAGCCTAAGCCATGTTGCAAAACAAAAAAAGCGTGCAAAAGCACGCCTAAACCTTTTTTATACTTATTAGTACAACTTATTTTTCCTGATTGCTGTTTTGATTTTTTTTATTGTCTAGTCTGTCTGCTTTTGATTTCATCGCTTTGATTTTTTCAAGTTGCTCAGGCGTAAAAATCTTATCCCTTGAAGCCTTTGATGACAACCTTATTTCCTTAAGTTTAAGGGCTTTTTGCTGATCGTTTAACTTTGAATCATTTTTGATTTTGTCTACCTCTGCTTTATTTTTTTGTTGCATCTCTTTCAGCTGACGAGTTTGATCAGAATTTAAATTCAACCTTTCACTCATTTTTAATTTTCTGGTTGCAGCTTTATCTTCTCTTTTCTTATGCTGAATTTCTTTTACACTATCCTTTTTCTGTTTTTGTTCCGCTGTTAAAACAGCCTCTCTTTTTGTTTTTGTCTCTTTTCTGATTGCCGTTTTTCTATCGTTGTATTCCTTAACAGTAATTTGTTGTTCTTTTTCCAAATCCTGCATTTTTTTTTGCTGCTCAGATTGGATAGATTTCATTTTTTCCTTTTGACTGTCTGTCAGATTGAGCATTTTTCCCATTTGGGCAGCTCTTTGTTTTCTGTTTTGTCTAAAATCATTCGAACCAGGCTTGTTTTTACCTGATGAAACATCTTGCTGTGCAAAAGTGAACAAAGCAGAAATCAATAAAGTAAGTAATAGGGTTATTCTTTTCATATTTCAATATTTTTAGAACGCCTCCGACTATGGAAGATTCCTATCGTTTAATACCTCAGAAAAATTTATGCAACTTTATCCTTGTTGGCGAGCTGTCCACATGCAGCATCTATGTCCTTCCCCCTGCTTCTTCTTACACGAACGTTCACTCTGTTTTTAGCGAGATGGTCAGTAAAAATTTGGGTAGCATCTTCATCAGGCTTCACAAAATCTACCCCTGCAACAGTATTGTATTCAATCACGTTTATAAGATGTGTGGGTACTTTTCGATAGATTTTTATTAAATCATTGGCATCTTCTAAACTATCATTTTTATCCTTGAAAAGGATGTATTCAAGGGTGATGTCATTTTTGGTTTGGTCGTAGAAGTAATTCAAAGCCTCAATCAAATGATCAATGGTATTGGTTTCATTGATGGGCATAATCTCATTTCGTTTCTTGTCTGTTGGCGCATGTAAGGAAAGTGCCAAGTTGAATCGAACTTTATCATCTCCAAGTTGCTTGATCATTTTTGCAACCCCTGCAGTGGATACTGTTATGCGCTTTGGACTCATGTTCATAGAATCCGATGCGGTTATTTTATCGATTGACTTCAATACATTTTTGTAATTCAACAAAGGCTCCCCCATTCCCATGTAAACAATATTGGTAAGCTTTTTTCCATACACTTTTTCGCTTTGCTCGTTTAATATGGCTACCTGGTCGTAAATCTCTTCAAAATCAAGGTTTCGTTTGCGCTCCATTTGGCCGGTTGCACAAAATTTACAAGTTAAACTACAACCAATCTGAGAGGAAACACAAGCTGTATTTCTTTTTTCGGTTGGAATCAATACCCCTTCAATCAAATGATTGTCTCGTGTTCTGAACCTTGATTTTAAGGTGCCGTCATTACTGTATTGGGTAGTATCAACAGTAATGGTGTTAAATTCCAAATCCTCTTGCAGTTTTTTTCTTAGTTCAAGTGAGAGATTACTCATTTCATTAAAACTGCGGATATTTTTCTTCCACAACCATTCATAGGCTTGTATCGCCCTGAATTTTTTATCTCCAATGGATTCAAAGTATTCCTTTAATTCTAAAAGCGTCAAGTCCCTGATATTCTTCTTTTTTTCCAACATTTAGCAAAGATAGAGATGTTGCCTTTTATTATGGTTAAATAAAGGCTTCTAGACTCACAACAATTCTAAGTTGGTCATTGGGTGAATGAAAGGAATTATATTTGTATTAGTCGCAAAAAACACAGCATCATGGAAACAGTTTATATTATAGATTCCGTTAGAACACCTATCGGGAAATACGGAGGTGCCCTCTCAAGTATTAGACCAGACGATTTGCTTGCGCATGCCATAAAGGCGTTGATGGTTCGCAATGATACTGTTGACCCTAAAGCCATTGAGGATGTAATTGCAGGAGCTGCCAATCAAAGCGGAGAAGACAACCGAAATGTGGCAAGAATGGCTGCACTATTAGCCGGGCTTCCCACCACTGTTGCCGGCAATACAGTAAATAGGCTTTGTGCTAGTGGTTTACAGGCTATAATGGACAGTGCTAGAACTATAGCCTGCGGTGATGCTGAAATCATGATTGCCTGTGGAGTAGAAAGCATGACAAGAGCACCTTTTGTAATGCCTAAAGCCTCAAGTGCATACGATAGAAATGCTCAAATATTTGATACAACAATGGGCTGGCGCTTTGTAAACAGAAAACTCTCTGAATTGTATTTTCCTTACGCTATGGGAGAAACTGCAGAAAATGTGGCCAAACAATGGAACATCAGCAGACATGCGCAAGATGAATTTGCTTTCGAAAGCCAGGAGAAATACCAGGCAGCCAAACAGCAAAATAAATTTTCGGACGAAATAATTCCCGTTCAGGTTCAAGTGGGTAAAGAAACTTTTGAATTTGATACCGATGAACATCCGCGAGCTTCTACTTTAGAAAAACTGGCACAATTAAAACCAGCTTTCATTAAAGATGGAACTGTTACGGCCGGCAACAGCAGTGGCATTAACGATGGTGCAGCTGCCATGCTTCTGGCAAATGAATCTGCAGTAAAAAAATTCGGTCTCCTGCCTATTGCCAAAATAAAAAGTATGGCAGTAGCAGGTGTAGAACCTGCAGTAATGGGAGTTGGACCTGTACCCGCCACACAAAAAGCGCTTAGACGCGCAGGTTTACACGTTAACGATATGGACCTCATTGAACTCAATGAAGCTTTTGCATCTCAAAGTATTGCCTGCATTCATGACCTCGGTCTAGACTTGGAAAAAGTTAATGTAAATGGTGGCGCCATTGCACTTGGTCATCCATTGGGATGCAGTGGTGTAAGGATTTCTACCACATTGCTTCACGAAATGAAAAAAAGAAAAAGCAGGTATGGTTTAGCAACCATGTGTGTAGGCGTAGGCCAGGGATCAGCAATTGTTTTTGAAAGAGTGTGAGACTATCCCTGAAAAAAATCTACTAATTTATCAAGTGAAATTTCCTGCTGAATGCCTGTCTTTAACTCTTTGACAATGCAGTTAAAAGCATCCATTTCTTTTGTGCCTATAATCACTACAAATGCAATTCCTTTTTTTTCTGCGTATTTGAATTGTTTTTCAAGCTTTGCTGTTTCATGAAAAAGTTCAGCAGAAATACCGTTTAAACGTAACCGCTGCAAGTAAGGATAGGCAAAAGATGCTTCTTTGGCACCCATGTGAAAAAAGAGCACTTTTGTAAAACCACTGTTCAATTCAACAGGAAACAAATTAAGCTGTTCAAGGACATCATAAATTCGGTCTACGCCGAAACTAATACCCACGCCCGGAATTCCAGGTACGCCAAACAATCCTGTTAAGTCATCATAACGACCACCTCCTCCAATACTGCCCATCTGAACCGATGCTGGAGCTTTTACTTCCACAATGGAGCCGGTATAATAATTCAAACCACGCGCAAGCGTTAAATCTATTTCGATGTTGAGCGTGTCACAATGCTGCACCAAATACTCCAATTCCTCCAATCCCTTATTGGCCTGTTCACTGCCTTCAAAAAAAGTACGCAACTTCTCCAATTTCTGAAGATTGCTTCCGGAAATGTTAAGGTAATGTTCAACCAATTCAATGTTGTTGACTGCTAAGCCCTTTTGAATCAATTCTGCTTTCACTTTATCCAAGCCTATTTTATCCAGCTTGTCTATAGCTATGGTGATGTCAGTAAGTTTTTCAGCACCACCGCATTTTTCGGCCAATGCAGCTAAGATTTTTCTGTTGTTTATTTTTATGGAATAATCAGTTAATCCGAGTTTGACAAAAACAGCATGGTAAATATTCAACAGATCAATTTCATTTAACAAAGAACCACTTCCTACTACATCGGCATCGCATTGAGTAAACTCTCTGTAGCGGCCTTTTTGAGGTCGGTCGGCCCTCCATACAGGCTGTATTTGATAACGTTTATACGGAAACGTTAGTTGTGCGTGATTCATGGCCACGTACCTCGCAAAAGGTATGGTTAAATCGTATTTTAACGCTCTTTCAGTCAGCAGTGGACTGCTTTTGCCCTCGATTACTTTTTGAAATCCTTCCTTTGCTTTATCAGCATTTTTGGGGTCATTCAGCCCATTGTTCAACACCTTAAAAATCAACCTGTCACCTTCTTCTCCATATTTTCCCATTAAAGTTTCTAGGTTTTCCATCGCAGGAGTTTCCAGGGGTTGAAAACCATAACATTCAAAAGTAGATTTTATGGTTTGTAAGATATACGAACGTTTTCTGACAACATCTGCTGAAAAATCTCTTGTTCCTTGCGGTATTGTAGGCTTTGTCATTTTTTGGGTCAATTATTTTGCATATTTTGAAACAATAGCATCACAGGTTTTATCAATCATTTCATAAACTTCAGTATATCCATCTTCATTTCCATACCAAGGATCAGGAACATTTTTGTTTTTACCCGGATGAAGCTCTTCCAAAAACAAGGATACTTTGTTTTCATCAAATGAATTTCCTGCCAATCTTTTCATGTCTGACACCACGTCTTCTGCCATAGCGTAAATCTTATCGTAAAAAGAGAAATCCTCTACACGTATACGTCTTGAAATTTGGTTGCTGATATCTATTCCTTTCGCCAAACAAACTTTTTGGCTAAGCGGATGAGGATGCTCTCCATCATGATAGCCATTTGTACCAGCGCTGTCAATCTCCCAATTCAAACCTTTATCAAGTGCTTTTTTTCTTAAAACACCTTCAGCAATAGGGCTGCGACAAATATTTCCCAAACAAACCATCAAGACCTTCATGTGAATATTATTTATGAGTTAGGAGTTGAGCTTGTATAGGCCACAACAACCCAAAATTCTGAGCAAAGATAATTTTTTTAACTCAACACTGCTTTTCCATAAAGTAATCTTCACATTAATTGAAAATGATTTACCAACTCTTTGTTTATCTGTAAATTGCATTCCTAAACGGAGCATTTTAAAATGAACGAACAAAATAATCCTCAAAGCAGTCGGGAAAAAGGAATGTTACTCATGAGGAGTATCATGGATTATGGTATGGGATTGCTTTGGATGTCGATGGGTATTTTTCTCATCTTTACGAAGTATATTAATCCTGATATGGCGTATAGATTTGAAGATCCAGCCATGAAAGCTTTTGGCGGAGTGTGTATCATTTACGGATTATTCAGAATGTACAGAGGATATAAAAAAAATTATTTCAGAGAAAGATGAGTTTATTATTTCGTATTATTTGGGTGGTACTTATTGGCTTTACCTTATCCGTTATCGGATGTAAATCTTCTCCATCCGTTAAAAAAGACACTCCCGATTCTGGAGTGATAAACGTGAGCATTGATGAATCTTTCAAACCGGTTATGGAGGCTCAAATCAAGATGTTTGAATCTTCCTTTCCTAATGCAAAAATTATAGCCGAGTACAAGTCTGAGGTGGATTGTTTCAGGGATTTGTTTTTCGACAGCACCAACAGACTTGTCATTGTAGGCAGAGGGCTAAACAGAAAAGAAGAAGATTACCTTAAAGCTAAATTAGGCTATAATCCGGGCTGCAATCAGCTAGCTTCAGACGCAGTGGCATTGATTTTACATCAAAACAACCCCGATTCCCTTTTCACGTTAGCCTCATTGAAAGATTTATTGACTGGTAAAAACAACCAACAAAAAATTGCCGTTTTTGATGGACTTAATGCCACAAGTACGGTAAGGTTTATTAAAGACTCCATTCTTAAAGGTGAACAATTCGATAGTGCTTCTGTTAAAGCGCTTTCCAATACCAAAGAAGTAATTGATTATGTTAGTCAGCATGAAAATGCTATTGGATTTATTGGGATCAGTTGGATTGGAAATCCGGAAGAGAAGGATCAACTATACTTGCTCAACAAACTAAAATTGGGATATGTAAAATGCGATATCTGTGAAGGACAGCCTTATGTAAAGCCCATGCAGCAGAGCACCGACACAAGGAGATATCCATTGGTAAGAGGGCTTTATTACATCAACAAAGAAAATTACAGTGGTTTGGGTACCGGCTTTTCTTCTTTTTTAAAATTTGAAAGGGGGCAGCTTATTTTCAGAAGGTCTTATTTAAGTCCGGTAATGAATTTCAATACCAGAAATGCAAACCTTATCCAATCGTCGCCATAAAAATTAATGAAAACTTTAACGCTCTATTACCTGAATACCCCTGCTATTGACTAATTTTATACCGAAAGAAAAACTAATGTTATGAAGATCATGCTACGTAAAACCCTCTGCTTTTTAGCTCTATCCCTTTTATCCTCTCTTGCACTAATTGCACAAAATCTGGAGGAAGCCAAAAAACTCGTTTATTACGAAAAATACGAAACAGCAAAGAAAGCGCTGCAAGCTATCGTTGATGCAGAACCTAACAATGAAGAAGCTATTTACTGGTTTGGCCAGACAATGATAAGGCCTGAAGAAAGTACTCCTGCCAATTGGAACGAGGCCAAAAAACTATACCAATCTAAATTGTCGAACAAAGACAACAACCTTATCATGGCTGGTATTGGTCATATTGAATTGTTGGAAGGCAAGGTACAGGACGCCAGAAATCATTTTGAAGCTGCTGTATCCATGAGTCAGAATAAGAGCATTGCAGTACTTAACGCTGTTGGTTATGCCAATGGAAACCCTGATGCTAAAAATGGAGATCCTGCTTATGCCATCGATAAACTTAAGCAAGCCACTCAGCTCAAAAAATTCAACAATCCCGATGTATGGGTAAACCTTGGAGATGCTTACAGAAAAATAGGTGACGGAGGACAAGCAATCGTTTCCTATCAATCTGCTTTAAGTATTGATCCTAATTATGCGAGAGCTGATTACAGAATTGGTAAAGTTTACCAAACACAAGGAAGAGGTCAGGAAAGTATTTTCATGGAATACTACAACAAAGCAATGACCAACGATCCGGCCTATGCACCTGTTTACGCCAATTTGTTTTCTTACTACTATGAAACTGATGTTCCTAAAGCTTCCATGTATTTTGATAAATGGATGGCCATTGCAGAAAAGGATGCTAAAACTTGTTTTTACCAATCATTATTGAAATACGCACAAGGCTTATTTATGGAGGCCATCAGCCAGGCTAATGACTGCATAGCGTCAGAGGGAGAAAATCCTTATCCTAATTTATATGGTTTGAAAGCCAATGCGTACAATAGACTGAAAGATTCCATTAAAACTGTAGAGAATTACACAGAATACTTCAAACGCCAAAGTCCGGAAAAAATTACTGCTGCCGATTATGTGGAGTGTGCTAAAAACATGTTGAAAATTGCCGGCAATGAAACGCAGGCTGCATTACTAATTGACAAGGCTGTTGCACTTGACAGTATCGAAGGGAATAAAGTTCAGTACTTGAAAAGTGTCGCTCAGTTTTTTGAAAACAGGAAAGAGTTTAAAAACGCAGCAGATTATTACAATAAGATAGTTTCAATTAAAAAAAATCCAAACAAATTCGACATCAACACAACTGGTTTCAATTACTATAAGGCAGGAGCTTATCAACAGTCAATTGATGCATTTACCTTATCAACCAATAAATTTCCCGATGATCCTTATGCCTTTAACATGGTAGGAAAATCTTCGTGGGCAATTGATACCACTATGACGCTCGGTCTTGCGAATCCTGCATTTGAAAAGACAATACAATTGGGACTTGCTGACACTGTGAAATACAAGCCTCAACTCATGACGGCATACAAGTATTTTGTAGCGTACTATGCTAATATAGCAAAGGATAAAAACAAAGCTGTTGAATATGTTGAAAAAGCTGTAGCACTTGATCCTAATGATGGTGAAGCCAACGAATACAAAAACGCTTTGTTGAAAAAGGCAACACCAAAGACAGGAGCAGATACCAAAAAACCTTAAGAAGTTTATTGAGTGTAATATTTTACAAACCGCCTAAATAAAAAAGAGGAGCAAGAAGCTCCTCTTTTTTTATCGTAAAATGCAAAAGCATTTCAGAAGTTTGATTAAGGGAAGATACCCAATTCAACATAGCTGGTAGCTACTTTATTGATGGCACTTACGTAAGCAGCAGTTCTCATGTCAGGAATTTCAGGATTTTCTTTCCATACTTCCATGATTTCACGGGTTGCGCTAATCATGGTTTCTTCCAAACCACTGTGAACCAAATCTTGTTCATCAGGACCATGTAGAATGAACTTTTTTTCCGTATCTGTAACTTTTTTACCGCTTAGTTCTTCGATTTGTCCGAGAATACGAGTGTTCATGTTTTCTGTATAACGTTTTTCCATTCTACCATAACGAACATGGCTAAGGTTTTTCAACCATTCGAAATAACTAACAGTTACACCACCTGCATTTAAATACATATCGGGAACACATAGAATTCCTTTTTTAGCAAAAACTTCATCAGCCTCAGGTGTGCATGGTCCATTAGCAGCTTCGCCAATAATTTTGGTTTTCAATCTTGGAGCATTTTCGCCATTGATTACATTTTCCAAAGCAGCAGGAATTAAAATATCGCACTCCAATTCAAGCGCATCTGTATTTTTGGCAAGATTGGTTGCTCCTGGGAAATTTAAAATAGATCCTGTTTTCTTTCTGTGTTGGAAAACTTCTTCTTCGTTTAATCCGGCAGGATTAAAAATCGCACCCTCATATTCTGCAAGCGCAATTACTTTAGCACCACCTTCTCTGAAGAATTTCGCAGAGTGATAACCTACGTTTCCTAAACCTTGTACCACAACGGTTTTGTCTTTTAACCCGACCGAAAGACCTTGCTTTTGCATTACATCCGGCATGTTGCAAACCTCTCTGATTCCAAAAAACACACCAAGTCCGGTAGCTTCAGTTCTTCCTCTTACACCACCTTGAGTAACTGGCTTTCCGGTTACACAACCGGCTGCATCAATTTCTCCGGGCTTCAAAGAAGCATAAGTATCAACTATCCATGACATTTCTCTTGGACCAGTTCCATAATCAGGAGCAGGAACATCAATGCCCGGGCCGATAAAGTTTTTCTTTACCAACTCAGCAGTATATCTTCTAGTTATTTTTTCCAACTCATAGGTGGAGTAATTTTTTGGATTGATTTTAATACCTCCTTTACCGCCACCAAAAGGAACGTTTACAATAGCACATTTGTATGTCATCAAAGAGGCAAGAGCCATTACTTCATCTTGGTTTACTTCATCACTGAAACGGATACCTCCTTTGCAAGGTGATTTATGCTGACTGTGCTGTACACGATAAGCCTCGATCACTTCAATTTTTCCGTTGTCAAGTTTTACAGGAAAACGCATTTGATAAACGCTGTTGCAAGCCTTGATTTGCTCAAGAATTCCCAAATCCCACTTGGTGAATTTGGCCGCCTTGTCGAAGCTTTTTTCTACACTTTGAAAAAAGCTGTAGTGTTGATTTGATGACATATTGTAGGTTTTTATTTTTTTGATTAATAAATTATCCGTTTTGTTGTTTCTCCATTTTGGAAATTTTTCTGTCTAGATGAATCGCATATCCAATCAATCCAAAAAGGATGGTAAGACAAACAGCCACAACAGTGTATATTTTTCCATTTGACCTCATCACATCAGCCATTTCTACTTTTTCTTGTGCAAATGCACATGTAGAAAGGAAAAAAAACAGCATTTGCAGCAACAACTTTTTCATGATACAATGTCTTTGTTTTTGAGTAGTTCCAATCTTATGTTTAACGTTGTAAGCCAGGTTCCCAATAAGGTCCATCCAATTACAGCGGGATAAAAAACCAAACGCATGGTTTCGTCGAGGTCTTTTCTGTCAAGCGCTGGATTTCCGCTATCGCTTCCCGGTGCTCCCGGATGCAGGCTTCCCACCAATCTGGGTATTATCCATACGCAGGGGAACAACAAAGCAAAAGCAAAAATGTTATAAACAGCGGTTACTCGTGCTTTTTTATCAATGTCGGTAAAGGAACCTCTCAGAACAAAATAGGCGCCGTAAATCAACAAACCAATAGCCGCCCCAATAAGTTTGGGTTCTTTTAAAACTGAGCCAAGCGATTGGTGCTGGTCTGTGATCCAAGTTACATTTACCCACAACACGCCGGTGAGATAACCCAGTATCCCAAAAAAGGAGCCCATCATTGCAAATTGGGATGCAAAAATATCATGACGGAGATTTGAGCTTCTCAAATACTTGATGCTGTAAACGAAACTGACTGTATAAAGTATCATCATTCCAAACCACATACACACATGAAAATAGAGGTTGCGGATGGTTTCATTCAAAATGGGAAGGCGCGGAACATCCAACAAGAAGCCGGCAACTATGGTGTAGACCGGCAAAAGAATGGCTAATATTTTCCACCAATTTTTTTGCACTTAACAATCGTCAGATTAAAGTGGCGCAAAGTTATGGGAATATGCAAGATGGAAGAAAAATAATATTCAGTCTTTCCAAAGAAAGGGAAAAAGAATGACAGCCAAAACAACCACCAAAACATCCATAGAAAGGGTTATTCCTAACAATTGAGACTGTGCTCCTGCTTTAAATACCTCTCCAAAGGCAGATTTGCTCAATTTCATTACCAAAAGCAGTTGGGGTAAAATTACCGGAAATCCCAAAATAGCTATTAAAGCGGCATTTTGTTGTGCTTTTGCAGCTATTGCGCTCATTAAAGTAAAAATCAAGCTTATTCCCAACCCGCCGAGTAAGACAACCTCCATAAAATGCAGGGAATGGATCACCGGATTACCTAGAAAAACCATGTACAACAACAGACTGAGCAAACTCAGAAACATCATGAGTAAGCCATTGTAAATAAGTTTGCTTATGATAAACTCGATCGGAGAGCAAAGTGTTTGGTAATAGAGCATCCTGCCTTTGTTTTCTTGCAAAAAGCTTTTGGCAACTGCATTTACGCAAACAAAAAGCAGAATCACCCAAAAAAGTCCATTCCATACCCGGGCATCAGGCGCATCGTCCATGGAAAGATAAATCACAAAAATTGTAGCGGCAATGTAAAGTAAAAGTCCGTAAATGGAATGCTTTTGTCGAAACTCGAGCAAGAGGTCTTTGGTGAGAAGTGATGTGATTTTTGAAATCATGGTGGAGGGAAGGTGGGCAAAAATAAAGATAAAATGGTTTTATTTAGCCCAACATTTAAATGGTGGGCTGATTTTTCTCAAAACCAGGAATCCCATCAATCGACAAAAGCTCATCACCTACCCTCCTAAATCCAAACGTAAAATTTCCGTTAGTCACCAACATCAAATCCGACTGAACAACAGAATAATACTCCAATACCTGTTGAATCACTTTTTCAGTGATTGAAACCTCCATCTCTTTGCACTCCACAATCATAAACGCCTCCATGGTATTTTTGTACACTACAATATCGAATCTTCTTTTTTGTTGATTGACAATCAACTGCTTCTCTACTGCAATCAATGATGAAGGATAATTAAGAACTTCCGTCAGGTATATCAGAAAATTCTGCCGCACCCATTCCTCCGGAGTAAGCAACAACCAGCGTTTTCTAATTTTACAAAAAACCTCTTCCCTATCTCTAGTCTTTCTGATAAAGGGTTTTGTTGTTGAATATGATATGACAATGCTCATGTAAATCCAAAAGTAAAAGAATTACATGAAGTATGTTCGAATATAACCACAAACAATTACAGGTGTTTGGAGCGTTACGGCATAATCTATATATTTACAGACTTATTTTGTTTGTAACCACCTAAAATAAAATAAGCTTTTTTTAATTTAAGACTGAAAAAACCTCTTGAATTAATCTAAACCAAAAAACAGAAAATCATGAAAACCAAAGACGAAATAGTTGCCAACTGGCTGCCCAGATATACCGGAGAATTATTAGAAAATTTTGGAGAATACATCCTGCTCACCAACTTCTCCAATTATGTAAAGCTATTTGCAGAATGGAACAACGTAAAAATAATTGGAACCGATCGCTCCATGCAATGTGCAACTGCCAACAACATCACCATTATCAACTTTGGTATGGGTAGCCCAGGTGCAGCTACCATAATGGATTTGCTCACTGCCATAAAACCACAAGCAGTGATGTTTTTAGGGAAATGTGGTGGCTTGAAAAAAAGAAACAAAATTGGTGATTTGATTTTACCCATCGCAGCCATAAGAGGTGAAGGTACCAGCAACGATTACCTCCCCCCCGAGGTACCAGCACTGCCCGCTTTCGCACTCCAAAAAGCCATCTCCACCACCATCCGTGACTATGAATGCGATTATTGGACAGGCGTTTGTTATACAACCAATAGAAGAGTTTGGGAACACGATGAACAATTCAAAGAATATCTCCAAAGCATTAGGGCTTATGCCATTGATATGGAAACAGCCACTATTTTCACCGTAGGTTTTTTTAATAAAATTCCTACAGGCGCATTACTGTTGGTAAGCGACTCTCCCATGATACCTGAAGGTGTTAAAACGGAAGCAAGTGATCATGTTGTTACCGCAACCTACGTGGAGAGACACCTGAAAATCGGAATAGATTCACTCAAACAACTAATCAACAACGGGCAGACCGTCAGACACCTGAAGTTTTAAAAAGGAAGTTTACTTTTCTTGCCAATGAGCGATTTGCTTCATATACAAAATCTGTCAGTCGCTTTTCAATCAAAGAATTCAATGGTACTGGCCATTGAAGATTTGTCATTAAGCCTCAAACACAATCAAACAATCGCTATCATCGGAGAAAGCGGTTCCGGTAAATCTATCACCGCACTTGCTGTATTGGGCTTGCTTCCCCCCAATGCAAAAATTTCAGGTAAAATAATTTTTACACCCAATCAAGGACAGCCAACCAACCTATCTTCAATTGATAAAAAAGTATTAATAAATACCAGAGGTAAAAAAATTGCCATGATATTTCAAGAGCCTCTGACAGCCTTGAATCCTCTGCTTACCTGTGGCAAACAATTAACAGCTGTGATTCGTCAACACCTACAACTAACAAAGGTTGAAGCGAAAAAAAAAGCCCTTGACCTTTTTGAAAAGGTAGAATTGCCTCATCCAAAAGAGCTTTTCAATAAATATCCGCATCAACTAAGCGGAGGCCAAAGACAACGGGTTATGATTGCAATGGCGATAAGCTGTAATCCTGATTTGTTGATTGCCGATGAGCCAACCACTGCTCTCGATTCAAAGGTTCAATTTGGCATAATGATGCTGCTCAAAAAACTACAAAATGAAAGCCAAATGGGTATTATTTTTATCACCCATGACCTTGGCCTAGTTAATCATTTTGCCGATGAAATTATTATAATGAAATCAGGTAAAATGGTAGAAAAGGGTACCATACATCAAGTTTTTCATCACCCTAAAAATGAATACACCAAAAAACTCCTTGACTGCCGAATAACAGCCAAACCCAAAATCCAAAATAGCAAAGACATTTTTGCATCACCCAATACCATTCCGGTTTTTTCAGTCGATAATCTTTCCGTCGCATACCCATTAAACGTCAACTTTTGGGGGAAAATCAAATCTTTAAGAACCGCCGTTGATGGCGTATCCTTTGAAGTAAAAAGCAATGAAATTCTTGGCATCGTTGGTGAAAGCGGAAGCGGAAAATCAACTATAGCGAAATGTGTTGTTGGTCTTACCCAACCAACCAAAGGCAAACTGTTTTTTAATGGATTTTCCTTGAAAGATGTTAGCTCTAGCATCAAACGAAAGATTCAAATGGTATTTCAGGATCCCTATAGTTCATTACAACCTAAATTAACAATTGGCGATGCCATTATTGAAGCCATGAAAGTAAATGGCATTGGGAGCAACCAACGCGAAAGAATGGAAAAAACGAATTTGCTCTTGTCAATGGTTGGACTGCCGAATGAATTTCAACAAAAATTCCCTCATGAATGCAGCGGAGGTCAACGACAAAGAATTGTGCTGGCTAGAGCTCTGGCAGTTGAACCCGAATTTCTTGTTTTTGATGAAAGCATTTCTGCTCTTGACGCACCCATTCAGAGACAAATTCTTGACCTAATTCTACAACTCAAAAACAAACTGAATTTTTCGACTATTTTCATTTCGCACGACCTTGTCGCCGTTCATCATCTTTGCGACAGAATTCTTGTGCTCAGAGAAGGTAAAATAGTTGAATGTGATAAAGCAGACAAAATCTTCTTTCATCCAAAGGATACCTATACCAAATCCCTGATTGAGGCTATTCCAAATACTGTACAGGAAATGAATAGCAATTAGTAAATTAATTTGCCTTAACTTTGCCTCCTCAAAATCATGCCGTAACATGATATGTGCCTTACATCAAAGGCTTCATTTTTACAAACCTTGCGTTTGTACGGCATGAGATAATCAACTAAAATTTTTGAAATGAAATTATCTCAGTTTCGCTTTGATTTGCCCCTCAACCTGATTGCTCAAAATCCCACTAAAAAAAGAGAAGAAAGCCGTCTGATGGTTATCCATCGTAAAACAGGCTTGATTGAAAACCGCCAGTTCTCCGATATCATGGAATACTTCGATGATAAAGATGTTTTCGTAGTTAACAATACCAAAGTGTTCCCTGCTAGAATGTATGGTCGAAAAGAAAAAACAGGAGCAAAAATCGAGGTGTTTCTTTTAAGAGAACTCAATAAGGCCAACAAACTCTGGGATGTAATTGTAGATCCCGCAAGAAAAATTAGAGTTGGCAACAAATTGTATTTTGGCGAAAATGATGAATTGGTTGCTGAAGTCATAGACAATACCACCAGTCGCGGAAGAACCATCAAATTTCTTTGGGAAGATACAGACGAGGCCTTCAAAGAAATGCTTGAAGTAATGGGCGAAACCCCACTTCCAAAATACATTAAACGCAAGCCTGAACAAGAAGACAAAGAAAGGTATCAAACCGTTTATGCCAAATATGAAGGTGCTGTAGCTGCTCCAACTGCAGGTCTGCATTTCAGTAAGGAATTGATTAAAAGATTGGAGATTCAAGGAATCAGATTTGCTGAAGTAACCCTACACACGGGATTGGGAACATTCAGACCAATTGAGGTGGAAGACCTTAGCAAACATAAAATGGATGCTGAGTATTTCAGAATTGATGAAACTGCCTGCCAAATCGTTAACAAAGCCAGGGAAGGTAACAGAAGAATTTGCTCCATCGGTACAACTACCATGAGAGCTATGGAATCCTCTTACACTGCTCAGAAATTATTGAAGCCTTCAGAGGGTTGGACCAATCACTTCATACATCCACCCTATGATTTCAGCATCGCTGATTCAATGGTAACCAACTTTCACTTGCCAAAAACAAGTTTGTTCATTATGGCATGTGCTTTTGCGGGTTACGATTTGATGATTGAAGCTTACCAAAAAGCCATAAAAGACAAATACCGCTTTTTTAGCTATGGTGATGCCATGCTGATTTTATAATTCAGCATCCTATTAAAATATTAAGCCATCTCTTTAAATTGAGATGGCTTTTTTCATTAACTGAAGTAGGGATAATTTTTGTTTATTATTTTGGTGATTTTTACGCCCATAGGTTTAACATTATTGTACTGATGGTCATTTAAAGGCAAAAAAAAGGGGCCATGATAGAAATCGCGGCCCGTATTAATCCAATATCCTATGAAAAACCACTTATTAAACGGCTGATTTTCAACATTATTGTATAACGACTCAAAAAAAGTCAGAAAAAACTGAAAATTTTTCCGCTAAGGACTTCAGACCCTCTTTTACCTCTGGATGTAATGTTATTCCATTTTCTTTGTGAAAGGCCTCTGCTTCCCTCTCCGGGTCTCCTGGTATAATAACTTTTTGATTTGTGTTGATGGGTTCAGCACTTCTAAACCGAGCAATCCATTTGTCCATGTTTTTCTTGAATTCGGCTGAAGTTCCGAAAGCGTCAATACGCATTGCTCCAAAAAAATGGCCAATACCGTTTCCGGGCATTCCCTCGGGCAAAGGCAAATAGGCAGGTAATGGCGGCACCCATGGTCCATAATTACCTCCGCCTAAAACACCAGAAAGAATATCAACTATAGACCCCAACATGAAACCTTTGTGACTGCCGCCCATAATGTCTGAGCCTAAAGGCAACAAAGCACCTGAACGCTTCAAAATATGGGCATCAGTAACAGGATTCCCATCTGCGTCCTGAACCCAACCGTTTGGTGCTGACTGGTTTTTTCTTTGCAAGAGTTCCAATTTTCCATTGGATGCAGTTGTTGTGGCGAAATCTGCTATAAAAGGGTACTCCACTCCTGCGGGTACTGCGAAAGCAATAGGGTTTGTACCTAACATTTTCTCCTTTGAATGTGTTGGCGCTACTATTGCTGAGGCATTGGTCGTAGCTATACCAATCATATCATGCTCAAGAGCCATCATAGCATATTGTCCTGCGATACCAAAATGATTACTGTTTTGAACAGCTACCCATCCGGTACCAACCGATTTTGCTTTGGTGATAGCCGCTTTCATGGCAAATGGAGCAACAACCAATCCCAACCCTGCATCTCCATCTACAACAGCCGTGCTTGGGGTCTCATGAATTATTTTCGGCTGAGCAACTGCATTGATTCTTCCGGCTTCCCAAAGCCTAATGTAACTGCTCAATCTGGCAATACCATGACTATCTATCCCCCTTAAATCGGCATTCAATAAATTAACGGCAGCAACTGATGCATCTTCGACAGAGCAACCGATTTTTTCAAAAACAGTAACGGTAAATGCTAATAATTGGTCGTAGGTGTATTTTTTTTGCTCCATTTTGCGAAGATAATACAGCGATCAACAATTATTGCGCTGCTCATGGGATTGCAAAAAATGAATTTCTTACCTTTGTGCTGCTCTAAAAAGCATATCATGGGAAGAATATTTGAAGTTAGAAAAAGTGCCATGTTTGCCCGCTGGGATAAAATGGCTAAGAATTTTACGCGTATCGGTAAAGAAATTGCCATCGCTGTTAAAAATGGCGGATCTGATCCGGACAACAACCCTGCGCTCAGAAGATGTTACATCAATGCTAAGGCATGCAACATGCCTAAAGATCGTGTTGAGGCTGCCATTAAAAGAGCCATGGGTAAAGACACTACCAACTACGATGAAATTGTATATGAAGGGTATGCTCCACACGGTGTTGCCGTTATGGTTGAAACTGCAACGGATAACCCAACCAGAACGGTTGCCAATGTGCGCATGCATTTCACCAAAGGAGGCGGCGCTTTAGGTACAAGTGGCAGCGTTTCTTTTACGTTCAATCGCATGGGCGAATTCAAAGTAAAAAATAGTGGACTTAATATCGAAGAGCTGGAATTGGAACTGATTGACTTCGGTTTGGAAGAAATTGGTGAAGACAGCGAAGGGAATGTTGTTATCAGAACAGCCTTCAACGAATTCGGAAACATGAGTAAAGCCCTTGAAGAGAAAGGAATTGAAGTGGTAACGGCTGAGCTTACACGAATTCCGGTAAATACTGTTGATCTAAATGAAGAACAAGCCCAGGAAGTTTTGAAAATGGTTGACAAGCTCGAGCAAGACGACGACGTTCAGAAAGTTTACCACAACCTGAAATAGGACATAACCTACTCTGCCATCATTTCAGATACAACCCTAACTACATCATCAATGTTGGGTTTGGAAAAATAATCGCCATCACTTCCATATGCCGGACGATGTGCCTTGGCCGTTAGTGTTCGAGGTGCTACATCCAGCAATTTATATCCTTGTTGTATTTCAATGACTTGGTTGTACATGTAAGCAGCAGCACCGCCTGGTACGTCTTCATCTACAAACAATATGCGATTGGTTTTTTGTAGAGAATTTTTGATGATGTGATGGATATCAAACGGCAATAAAGTCTGAATATCCATAATTTCACATGATATTCCTTTCAATGCCAATCTTTCTGCAGCTTCCTGAACAATTCTCAAAGTGGATCCGTAACCAACAATGGTAATGTCTTCTCCAGAACGAATGACTTCAGGAACACCCAATGGTATGGTATATTCCAAAAGATTGGAAGGCATTTTTTCTTTAAGGCGATAGCCATTCAAACATTCAACAATCAGTCCCGGATCATTCGATTGCAACAGTGTATTGTACATACCAACAGCTTGGGTCATGTTTCTGGGAACGCAAACATACATTCCACGCAGTGCATTAATGACCATACCCATTGGGGATCCGCTGTGCCAAATACCTTCCAAACGATGTCCTCTGGTTCTGATGATAACAGGACAACTTTGTTGGCCAACCGTACGGTAATGGGTAGTGGCAACATCATCACTTAAAGGTTGTAAGCCATAAAGCAAATAATCGAGGTACTGAATTTCAGCGATTGGCCTCAGTCCACGCAAAGCAAGACCAATGGCTTGACCCATTATAGTCAGCTCCCTAATTCCCGTATCAAATATTCTGTTGATGCCATACTTTTCCTGCAATCCGCTGAATCCCTGGTTAACATCACCAATATGACCTACATCCTCTCCGAAAGCAACTACCTTAGAATTGTTGGCAAACAGCTGGTCGAAATAACTGTTAAGCACTTCGTATCCGTTGACAAATTGTTCATTTTCAGCAAAGCTGGGTTGAACAGCAGGAACTTTCAATGCAGCCTTTGGACCTTCATTGTAAAGGTGTGAATCAAACAAGTACTCACTTTGTGCCTTTAACTGATAATGATAATTGGTTAGTTTTGTTTTAGCTTCTGATTGTACCATTGCCATTAAGTCAATTGCATTGCTTAACGAGCTCAAAACATCTCTTCGCATGGGTTCACGAATAGCAGATAGCTCATTGATCAGAGCTTGAATGGAAGGAGCTTCAACAACAGCTGAATTCAACAAGTCAACTGCCTGTTGAACCATTCCCTTAATAGGTTGAATGTATCGATCCCAGGCCTGCTGCTTTTTATCCTTTACTTCGACAATGGCATTATTTTCAATTTCGATGAGTTCGCTTTCATCGGCAAGCTGGTTTTCAATAATCCATTTTCTCATTTGCTTTATCCCATCCCACTCTTTCTCCCATTCTAACCTTTCTTTGGTTTTATAACGCTCATGACTACCCGAAGTAGAGTGTCCCTGAGGTTGAGTTATTTCTTCCACATGAAACAAGGCTGGAATGTGGGTTTCCCGAATTTTTTCTATGGCAGTTTCCAAAATTTCACACATGCCTGCATAATCCCACCCTTTCAACTTGTAAATGTCCATGCCATTAGAATCCCCATTCTGTTGCATGCCCGCAAGCGCTTCAGAAATAGACCCTTTGGTGGTTTGGTATTTTTTGGGAACTGAAATTCCATAGCCATCATCCCAAACAAAAACGGCTAATGGTACTTGTAATACACCAGCAGCATTGATGGTTTCCCAAAATTGTCCTTCGCTGGTTGAAGCATCGCCTATAGTACAAAAACATACCTCATTTCCGTTATTGCTTAAAGTTTTCAACTCACTCAAGGAAGGCACATTTCTAAAAACTTTTGAAGCGAATGACAAGCCCAATGCCCTCACCATTTGTCCGGCTGTTGGTGCTATATCACTGGAAACATTTTTCAACTCGGTTAATGCTTTCCAGTTACCATCGCTCTCCACAAAGGGAGTAGCAAAATGAGCATTCATTTGTCTGCCGCCGCTAAAAGGGTCATGATTTACGTCAGTGTCAGCATACAATTGAGAAAAAAACTGATCTACTGTAGCCAATTCACTAGCAAACATGAAAGTCTGGTCTCTGTAATAACCTGCCCTGAAATCACCGGGCTTAAAAAACTTAGACATGGCTACCTGAGCCACTTCTTTACCGTCACCGAAAATGCCGAATTTGGCTTTGCCTGTCAGCACCTCTTTCCTTCCCAACAAACTGGTTTCCCGGCTAATACAACAAATTTTATAGTCCCTTAAAACTTCATTTTTGAAGTTTTCAAAACTCAATTGATTGATATCGTTCAGTGTTGCCTCCATAATTCATGAAATGAGCCACAAAAGTAAGGAAATACTGCTGCCTTTTTTACTAGTTCAACAACATGCATAAATTTATTTAATACTATGTTTATATCGTTAAAAATCTGCAAATATGTTAATGTTCTATGTTTTTAGGTTGGGTTTTTGTACTTTAGCCTTCCAATTATACAAATGAAAAGAATAGCAGTACTTATTTTGAGTTTGATGTTATGTTCATCAGTTTTCGCTCAAACAGAAAATATCCAGGATACAACAGCTAAGCCACAAGCTTCCCTGGTTTTAAAGGAGGAAAGTTTTGATTTCGGTAAAATTCCTCAGGGAAAACCCGTTGTTCATAATTTTGAGGTGACCAACAACGGAAAAGTCCCTTTTAAATTGGATAATGTGCAGGCAAGCTGCGGTTGTACAACTCCGGAATGGGAAAAAAACAAGGAAATCACCTCCGGAACTTCTTCATCAATTAAAGTAGGTTACAATGCTGCTGCTGAAGGGCCTTTTACCAAATCAATTACCATAACTTACAACGAAACCCAAACAAAGGTAATTACCATTAAAGGTGAGGTTTGGAAAACACCAGCTGCCAGTGCACCAAATAATCCATCATCAGAAATTAAAGAATAGATACTTATTTTTGCAAAAACAAACTAAAAATCAAAAAACAATACAATGAAAAAATTACTACTTTCCATCACAGCTCTTGTTTTTACCGTAGCGGTATTTGCACAGAAAAAATCAAACGATGTAGCAAAGTTCACTTCTGAAACTGTTGATTTGGGTAAAATTCTTCAGGATCGTCCTACTACAGCAACATTTGAAGTAAC
>CANHMN010000002.1 GCA_947461645.1 Chitinophagaceae bacterium
AGGTAGGGTTAAAAATTCAAAGTTTGAAGTTTAAGCTTTAAAAATTTTGTCGAAAACCTCAAACCTTATGTCTATATCGTAAATAGCAATAGATATTATTAAATAATAATGTATAAAAGTCTATCTAGCTATGTTTACGGCTCTTTTCTCCCTGATAACTGTAACCTTGATTTGTCCGGGGAAAGTCATTTCGGTTTGTATTTTCTGAGCTATTTCGAAACTTAGTTTTTCACTGTCGTTGTCTGTTACCTTGTCGGCTTCTACAATTACCCTCAATTCTCTACCGGCCTGGATAGCGTATGCTTTTTCAACTCCTTGATAAGCCAAGGCAAGATTTTCAAGGTCTTTAATACGTTGAATGTATTGTTGCATGATTTCCCTTCTTGCTCCTGGTCTCGCACCACTGATGGCATCGCAAGCCTGAATGATTGGGGATATCACGAATTTCATTTCCATTTCATCGTGGTGAGCACCAATAGCATTAACTACAGCAGGATTTTCTCCGTATTTCTCCGCCAGTTTCGCTCCAAGCAGAGCATGGCTCAATTCTGTTTCTTCATCCGGTACTTTTCCAATATCGTGAAGCAAACCTGCTCTTTTTGCCAACTTTGGATTCATACCCAACTCCGAAGCCATGATGGCACACAAATTGGCCGTTTCGCGACTGTGCATCAATAAGTTCTGACCATAGGAAGAACGAAAGCGCATTCTACCAACCATTCTTACCAATTCTTTGTGCAAACCATGAATGCCAAGCTCCATAGCAGTTCGTTCACCAATTTCAATCACCTGATCATCTAACTGTCTTTTGGTTTTTTCTACCACCTCCTCAATACGCGCAGGGTGAATTCTACCATCTGCTACCAATCTTTGCAGAGACAATCTTGCTACTTCACGACGCAATGGATCGAAAGAAGACAACACAATAGCTTCAGGTGTATCATCTACAATCAAATCCACGCCTGTTGCGGCTTCTATGGCACGGATATTTCTTCCTTCCCTTCCAATGATTGATCCTTTTATTTCGTCAGTTTCCAAATTGAAAACTGTGATCGAATTCTCAATGGCCTGCTCCGCAGCTGTACGCTGAATGGTTTGAATTACTATTTTGCGGGCTTCCTTGTTCGCTTTTTGTTTGGCGTCCTCAATAATTTCCTGCTGAATTACCAATGCCTTGGTTTGAGCTTCTTGGGTAAGGCTTTCAATGAGTTGTGTCTTTGCTTCTTCAGCAGATAAACCGGCTACTTTTTCAAGCCTACGAATGTGCTCTTCCTGATGCTTTTCAAGCTCAGTTCTTTTGGTATTAACAATCTCCGTCTGACGATTCAGGTTTTCTTTTATGGTCTCATTTTCCTTGAGTTGTTTTTCAAGGGTGGCCTCTTTTTGGTTCAGACTTTGTTCTTTTTGCTTGTTGCGGTTTTCTGATTCGCTGAGTTTTTGAGTACGCTGAAGCACATCTTTATCATGGTCAGCCTTCATTTGAACGAACTTTTCCTTAACCTCCAACTGCTTTTCCTTTTTCAGGGTTTCAGCTTGAAATTGTCCGTCTGCTATGATTTTTTTTGCCTCAGCTTTGGCGTCCTCAAGAAGTTTATTGGTGTTTTTAGCAAATATTAACTTTCCCAGTACAATACCCGCCACTAAAGAAGCTCCACCAATGATGATGGAAAGTATATTCAGTTCCATTAGTATTTATTGTTTTTATTGTATTCAAAATAATGTATATAAATAAATGCTTCATTTGAAGCTTCGCAAAGATAGGATAATTAGGGTTAGGAATTGGTTAATACTTGAGGGAATTTGTTCCTTTGAAGTGAGGTTATTCTTCAATTTGCAATAGGCTCGAGAAAAATTTAGGGAATGAAGTTTTGAGAATGGATTGTGCAAATGTCATGCAGGCGATTTTTTCGATTACTGACATTAAAAATTGCCTTTCGGGTTGAAAATTGTTGGTAGACAGGCTACTTATTCAGCGACTTATCCAACAGGGTTTCCATTTTTTCTAATTGTCCCAATAATTCTGAAGAAGCTACGTGGGTATTCTCATTGCCTGCATTTACCGTTGCATACCAAATGATTACCATAGCGATGTAATCCTGCATGTCTTTTCCAGCAAACTGACTTTTAAACTCCAATATTTTATCATTGATGAGTTTTACCGTTTTCCTGACTACCTCCTCGTCTTTGGGGTTTGTCCTGATCCGGTAAGTTCGGTCGGCTATCAGTATATTGATGGGTATGAGTTCTTCAGCCATGATTGTAGGTTTATTCGCTCAGCATAGCGATGCATTTGTCAATTTCCTTGATGTACTTGTTGATGGTTTGTTCAAAGGCTTTTTTATCAGTACTGGTAAGTTGACCAGCTGCAGATTTTAGGATGTACTGCTGCTCTTCCAACAATTTTATTTTCTTGAGATTATTTTCTTCTTGAGTCTTCAACTTATTGATCAACTCTTGCTGTTGAGCATTTACTTTTTGAAGCGTTTGGTATTGCTTTACCAGCTCCTGTAGTTTTGATTGTAAGCGGTCAATATGTTGTTCTAGCTTATCCAATTCAGCTTTATTTTCTTATTTCGGCGCCTGCCTGTTTTTCATAACTACCGATAATTTTCTGCATGAATCCTTCAATCTCCTGATCGGTTAGTGTTTTTTGTTCATCAGTGAAAGTGAAACTCAACGCCATTGATTTTTTATTGACTCCGATTTTTTCACTTTCAAAAACATCAAACAATTGAACATTGCTCAACTGGTTGATTTTTGCAGATAAAGCTATTCCCTCTATCTGAGAATAAGAAACATTTTTATCCACTACCAAGGCCAGGTCTCTGTTAACAGCCGGAAATTTGGAGATTTCCTTGTACAAAATAGGTTTAGCTTTTAAATGGTAAAGGGCATCCATATTCAAATCGGCAAAAAATACAGGTTGTTTGATGTCGAACATTTTTAGTCCTGCCGGTGAAACTTCACCCAATAAACCAACTGCTGTTTCTCCAATATAAACCGCTGTTGAATTTACCAGATTATCAGGCTGTAATTCCTTGAAACTGATTTTTCCTGAGTGTGCAGATTTTAGGATGTTCGCGGCGACTCCTTTGAGGTAATACAAATCTGCTTTTTGAACTTTGGTATTCCACCCTTGAGCCACAACATTTCCAGTCAGGTACAAAGAAAGATGCTGCTGTTCGGCATAGGCATTGTTATCAGTTTTGTGGTAGGTTTTTCCGAATTCAAACAACATCAGGTTGTTGTTTTTTCTGTTGATGTTGTGGGATATAACTTGCAAGCCGCTTTGTAACATTTCGGGCCTTAGCATATCCAATTCATTGCTCAGGCTGTTGATCATTTTTACAGAACGCTCAAGTTGGGACTCATTGTAAAATGCACTATTGGTGATGCTGTTGGTGAACATTTCATTAAAACCACAACCTGTTAATTGATTCGCCAGTTTTTCACGCAGTAAAAATTTGTGTTGTTGTTTTTCAACCGAAGGGGCTATGGTGATGTTTTCAGGAATGTCAACCTGATCTAACCCATCAATTCTCATAATCTCTTCCACAATATCTGCCTGAATACTGATGTCGTTTTTGCTGTAAGGAACTTTCAACTCCAGTTTGTTTTCCTTGTTTGAAGCAATCTCAAACCCAAGCGCACTTAGTATGCGCTCTACTGATGAAGAAGCATAATTTTTACCACTCAATTTTTGAACGTAATTCAAATCAAGCGTTAAACAGGTTTTTTCTTTAGGCTCAGGATAGTTGTCAATTGCGTTTGATGAAATTTTTCCACCCGCAATTTCCTCCATCATTTTGGCTGCTCTGTACAGTACGTTTACAGTATTACTAATGTCTACTCCTTTTTCAAACCTGCTTGCAGCCTCGGTTCTAAGTCCGTGATTGATGGAAGTCTTTCTGATGGTTGATGCATCAAAACAAGCGCTTTCTAAAAATAGGGTGGTTGTATTTTCTTTAACGCCACTTTTGAATCCACCGTAAACTCCGGCAATACACATGGGTTCTGTTTCATTACAAATCATCAAGTCTTCGCTCGCCAACTTTATTTCTTTTTCATCAAGGGTTTGAAAAACACTTCCGTCAGCTGCTTTTTTTACAATGATTTTGTTTCCGGTGATGGCCGATGCATCAAAAGCATGCAATGGTTGTCCAGTTTCATGTAATATGAAATTGGTGATGTCTACAATGTTGTTGATGGGCTTTTGTCCGATGGATTTCAAACGTTGTTGTAACCAAACGGGGCTTTCTTGTACCTTGATGTTTGATATCAGCAAGCCTGCATATCTTTTGCAAGCGTTGGTGTCTTCCACCTTAAGTTGAATGTTGTTGGCATTCGAAATCTCTTCTTGGTTTTGAGCTTCAAAAGGAAGCACTACACGGTAATCTGTATTTTCATGGTAAGACAAATAGGCGCATACGTCTCTAGCCACACCAATATGGCTCATGGCGTCCATCCGGTTGGGCGTAAGTCCGATTTCGTAAATATAATCCTCGTAAGGGTTGTAAAGGGCTTTAAGGGTTGTGCCCACAATGCTTTCCTCCGGTAGTATTTTAATGCCATCATGATTAGTTCCTAAACCGATTTCATCTTCCGCGCAAATCATTCCTTCGCTTTCCTTACCTCTGATTTTTGCTTTTTTCATGGTCAAAGGATCTCCCCCTGTTGGATAAATGGTGCAACCAATCGGAGCCACAATTACTTTTTGTCCGACTGCTACATTTGGAGCACCGCAAACAATGTGAAGTGGAGCATCAGTGCCTACGTTTACGAGGGTTAATTTGAGCTTATCTGCATCGGGATGTTTTTCGCAGGACAACACTTCGCCAACAACCAATCCCTCCAAACCTCCTTTTACCTCTTGGTATTTTACCAAACTTTCTACTTCAAGCCCAATACTGGTTAAAATGGTGGAAAGCACCTCAGGTTGAATGGTCTTGGGTAAATAGGAACAAAGCCAATTATAAGAAATAGTCATGTGTTGAATCTTTTGCCCGACAAAGATAGTTTTTTGTTCAGTAGCACCGTTGGTTTACCTCTATTTTCGCTTTACAAGCCTGTTTGTCTGTCAGAAAAATTTTCTTCGTATTTGTGCATAATTTCTGGAATTAGGTAAAATGATAATCCATAATTTTTTTTAAAGGTGCTTTTTGTTGAAAACAAATGCTGTTCTGTGAATTTGCTGTGTAAAATGAAGATTGTGATTCATTTCTAAAACGATCCTATTTTTTCTCTCGAAAATTTGGCGGTAACTTAGTCGAAATTCCACTTCATTTTTACTACTTTCAACTGATCAATACTATGGATATTTCCAACATCAATAAGGACCGAAGAACCAAGAAAAAACCCGGAGCAGAGCTTGGTCAGGTAGTTTTTGGCAAACTACCGCCTCAGGCCAAAGAGCTTGAAGAGGCTATACTTGGAGCCATAATGCTCGAAAAAGGTGTTTTCGATACTATTGCGGAGATCATGAAGCCGGAGTGTTTCTACCTTGAAACGCATCAGCGAATATTCAAGGCCATGCAAGCCCTTTCTGGCAAGTCTGTTCCTATTGATATGCTTACCGTGGTGGAAGAGCTGAGGTTTCGCGAGGACCTTGAATTTGTTGGAGGGCCTTATTATGTGAGCAAACTTACCAATTCGGTTGTTTCTACAGCAAATATTGAAGCCCATGCTCGTATTGTTGTTCAAAAATTCATTCAGCGCGAATTGATCAGAATCAGCGGCGAAATAATAGGGGAAGCTTATGAGGATAGTACCGATGTTTTTGATATGCTCGATTTGGCTGAATCAAAACTATTTGAAATCACCAACAGCCATCTTAAAAGAAATTTCGACAGTATTGATACGGTTTTGGTAAATACCATCAAGCGAATTGAGGATATGCGTAACCGTAAGGATGATATTACCGGTGTTCCAACAGGTTTTGAATCCCTCGATAAACTCACCTACGGTTGGCAGCCTACAGATTTGATCATTCTTGCTGCGCGTCCTTCTGTGGGTAAGACAGCATTTGCGCTCAACCTTGCCAGAAGTGCAGCCCTGCATCCTACAAAACCTACAGCTGTTGGTTTTTTCAGTTTGGAGATGAGCAGTGCGCAACTTGTTCAGCGTATCCTTAGTGCCGAGAGTGATATTTGGTTGGAAAAAATTGCAAGGGGAAAGCTTGAAGAGCATGAAATGAAGCAATTGTATAAAAAAGGAATTGAGAAACTGAGCAAGGCTCCCATTTTTATTGATGACTCTGCTGCATTGAATATTTTTGAGCTTCGTGCAAAGTGCAGGAGACTGAAAAACAAACACAACATCGGCATCATCATTATCGATTATCTTCAGTTGATGAGCGGAAGCGCTGATAGAAACAGCAACAGAGAACAAGAGATCAGTAAGATTTCGAGAGACCTGAAAAGTTTGGCTAAAGAACTTAACATTCCCATTATTGCACTTTCACAGTTGAGTCGTGAGGTTGAAAAAAGGAAAGAAGGAAATAAAATTCCTCAACTGAGTGATTTGCGTGAATCAGGTGCCATTGAACAAGATGCGGATATGGTGATGTTTCTTTATCGTCCTGAATATTATGAAATGAACACCAATGAGTTTGGCGAATCAAACAAAGGAGAGACTTATGTTAAAGTAGCCAAGCACAGGAATGGTAGTCTCGAAACCATAAAACTCAAGGCTTTGTTGCACATACAGAAGTTTATTGAAGACAATTCTGCAGAAAGCGGATTTCACACCGGCTTACCCAAGGAGGGCAATTGGCGAGCTATTTCTTCTGATGATCAGGAAGCCCGAATGTTCATTCAAAAGGGGAGTAAGATGAACGACAATGAATTTGAAGAAGACAATCCTTTCTAAAACATGGCACTTCCTTTTTTTTATGTTGAACAAATTGAGGCGACCGGAGCAATTCTTCAATTAAATGAAGAAACTTCTAAACACATGGTGCAGGTTCTTCGAATGAATGTTGGCACAATGGTTTCGCTTACGGATGGGAAAGGAAAAAAAGCCAATGTTGAAGTTGTGGATGCGCATAAAAAAAAATGTAGCGTACTTATCAAAGAGGTTATGGTTTTGCCCCCACCAGAAAAAAGAACGGCCATTGCTATTTCGTTGGTAAAAAACACTGCTCGTTTTGAATGGTTTTTAGAAAAAGCTGCAGAGTTAGGAATAACCACTGTTTATCCTTTATTGTGCGAAAGAACAGAAAAGCAGCATTTCAGAATGGATAGAATGAAAGGAATATTGGTAAGTGCTATGCTGCAATCCAAACAGGTATGGTTAGCCGAAATTCATCAGCCTTTATCCTTTGCTGATTTGATTCAAAGTCAAATATTTGGTTCTAAATACATTGCCTATTGTGGTGAAGAATATCCGCGCCACTCTCTTCATCAGAAACAGACAGCATTGGAAACACTTGTATTAATCGGACCGGAAGGAGATTTTACCACTTCAGAAGTGAAACAGGCTATCGAAAAAGGATTTGAGCCGGTAACTCTGGGAGACAATCGGTTAAGAACGGAAACAGCCGGAGTAGCTGCTGCAGTTGTACTTGGTATGTGTTTTTAATTTTCTTCTTCCAACATTGGTTCATTGAGTTCCACAATATTCTTCTTCATTTTCTTTCTCATTAGCATATTAAGTATCTCTACAACAAAGGAGAAGGCCATTCCAAAATAGATGTAGTTTTTAAGGTGAAGTGCTTCCGCTTTTTCTCGATCCCAGCCTTCAATTACCAGGCTCAAACCAATCATCACTAAAAAAGAAAGTGCAAGCATTTTTAATGTAGGATGCTTGTGAATGAAAGAAGAAATTTTCGGACTGAACAAAAACATGATGGCCATAGCGATTACCACTGCCGCTACCATGATTTCCATGTGCTTTGCTGTACCACCGGCGGTGATGATGCTGTCAAAAGAAAATACCGCATCTATAATAAGTATTTGTCCAATTGCATAACCAAATCCTAGTTTAGGTTGCTCCTTCTGTTTTACGTTTGGATTTTCGCCTTCTAGTTTTGCATGAATTTCCATAACGGATTTGTATATCAGAAAAATTCCACCGGATAGCATTACAATGCTTGCAAGGTCAAAATCTTTTTCACCAAATGAAAAAAGTGTATTTCCTTTTTGTCGAAGCAGCCAGCTCAAAGCTGACAGAAGGATGCATCTGGAGGCGATGCCAGTAAACATCCAAATTCTTCTGACTTGAAGTATTTTTTTTGCATCTGCCAATCTGTTCATTATAATACTAACAAAAATTACATTGTCAATACCTAATACAACTTCCAGAATCACTAAGATTAAAAAACTGACTATGCTCTCGTATGAATAAAGTTGGGGATTCATGTAGAAATTTTTTGCGAAGTTAATAAATCAGATAGGATAGCAAACATTTTGCGTTAATGTTACAATTGATTATTTAGATTCAAAATAATGGAAGCATAAGGAATGCCGTTTTCATCATGGGAGGAGGTATCGGAATGAAAATACGTTTTCTATTGAGCTTCAAATGAAAGTCATAGTTCTAGGTTCAATCAAGAATTTACTCAAAAGCTTTTGGACTAGTGCGCTCGTAATCCTCATCGTAGCTTACAAAGAACCGCATGTAAATCACCCTGCTAAGTCTCATCATCCAGGGCTGAAGTATTACCAATGCGAGAGCATTGAAAATCAGCCACCCAAATATTCTATTGTCTTCAGTAGAAATACCAATCAATACCCACCAAGCTACAAAAGTACTCGTTGATATGGCAACGGCGAGGGCGTAGCTCACATAGCCTGTACCATACCAAAACCCCGGCTCCATGTCGTATTGCTGTCCGCAAACAGGGCAATTCCCATGCATATCGAAAATGTGTTTCAGGGTTAATTTTTTGTAAGGGTTATTGTCCGTGAACATCTTTCCTTTCCTGCACCTTGGGCAACGCATTTTTAATATGCTTAGGTAATAATTCGGGCGGGTGTTTTTCTTATTGTTCATGGTAAAATGATTGTAGCAAATTGGCTTATTTAAGCCTCTCCTTTCTTGCGCTCGCCAATTTGTTGTCTCCACATGGCAAAATAAAGTCCCTTTTCATTGAGCAACTCATTGTGGTTGCCTGTTTCAATAACCTGGCCTTTCTCAAGAACATAAATGGTATCTGCATGCATGATGGTGCTTAAGCGGTGTGCTATTAAAATGGTTATTTGCTCTTTTGCCTGAGAGATGTTTTTGATGGTATTGGTTATGGATTCTTCCGTTAATGAATCCAGTGCGGAGGTAGCTTCATCAAATATGAGAATACGGGGCTTTCGCAATAAAGCCCTTGCAATGGAAATGCGTTGTTTTTCACCGCCGCTCAGCTTTAAACCTCCTTCGCCAATGACTGTATTGATGCCATTTTCAGCACGTTCCAGTAAATTGTTGCAGGATGCTTTTGACAAGGCTTCCCGAAGTTCGTTTTCTGTTGCATCAGGATTTACAAAAAGCAAATTTTCTTTGATGGTACCGCTGAAAAGATTGGTGTCCTGAGTAACAAAGCCAATCTGACTTCTGAGGTCATCAAAATTTATGTTGTTTTCATCAAGTTCATTGTACAGAATTCTTCCTTCTTGTGGCCGGTACAATCCAACAAGCAACTTCATTAGTGTAGATTTGCCGCTACCACTAGGTCCAACAAATGCGATTGTTTTTCCTTGTGCTACCGTAAAGCTGATTTTGTCTATGGCTTTATGAGAAGAAGACTGGTGTTGGAAAGAAACATTTTCAAATGACAAAGCACTAACCTCTCCAAGTTTTTGCGGATGGTCAGGTTGAGCCTCCGGTGGTTTACTCATAAGTTTTTCGAAGTTGTTCAGGGAAGCCTCGGCTTCTCTGTAAGAAAGCAGAATATTTCCTATTTCCTGAAGTGGCCCGAAAACAAAAAAAGAAAAAATCTGCATCGTTACCAATTGTCCTGCATCCATCTCATTTTTGAAAATGAGCCACATCAAAATAAAAAGAATTACTTGTCGAAGCGTGTTTACCAATGTTCCCTGTATAAAACTTATGCTTCTGATTTTTTTTACTTTGGTAAGCTCCAATCCTAAAATTTTATAGGTATTGGTGTTCAACCTGGTTACTTCCTGATTGGTTAGTCCTAAACTTTTTATCAACTCAATATTTCTTAAGGATTCCGTTGTTGTTCCGGCCAATGTGGTGGTTTCCGCTACGATGTTCTTTTGAATCAGCTTTACTTTTTTACTCAGTTTGTTGGTAATGAATGTAAGGGTTCCGATTCCAATTAAATAAGCAACAGGAATTTTCCATGAGATAAATAGTGCTGCATACACAAATACGAATATGATGCCTATAATTACGCCGAACAATATGTTGATGAAATTGATCAGCAGTTTTTCTACGTCGGTTCTTACTTTGGTCAACACTGATAAGGTTTCACCGCTTCGTTGGTCTTCAAAATCCTGGTAAGGAAGTTTCATGGCGTGCTTTAAACCGTCAGTGAAAATTTTCGCTCCGAATTTTTGTATGGTCAAATTCAAAAAGTAATCTTGAAAAGCTTTCGCAATCCTGCTTACCATAGCCACAGAAATTGAAAAAAGCAAGAGGTAGAATACGCCCAGTTGAAGATAAGGCTTGCCATTTCTCACAATCGTTTCATAGCTCCAAAAAAAATCATGGTAATCGAAGGGTTCAATTTTATTGCTTTTGTCTGCAGCAAGGTTAACGAGCTTACCCAATAAAATCGGATCAAAAAGGGAAAACCCAATATTGATGCCCGCCATGAGTAAGGTAATAAACACCAACCACTTCAGTGGTTTTAAATAATGTAACAGTATTTTCATTTAAGTTTTTATTGAAAGCCTTTGAAAGGCGCAAGTTCCTGAAAATTGCTCATAACTAATCAAAGAGTTTCTTTGTTGATTCAATATATTGAAAGCAGGATGAAAGTCATGAACCCCAATGCTCTCGATCAAGACTTCTGTATTGAATGGCTTCTGCTATATCAACACATGCTATGTTTTCCCGGTTGGCCAGATCAGCAATTGTTCGGCTCACTTTTAAAATTCTGTCGTATGCTCTTGCAGACAAATTAAGTTTGGTCATTGCTTTTTTCAGTAGTTCTTTGCTTTTTTCATCTATAACACAAATTTCTTTCAAGAGCTTGCTGCCCATTTGAGCATTGGCGTAAATACCTTCCATATTTTGATACCTTATTGCTTGTCTGTTTCTGGCTGTTATTACTCTTTCTCTGATGATTTCACTTTTTTCGAAAGACTGTTTAGATGACAATTCATCAAAAGCAACAGGCGTTACTTCAACATGCAGGTCTATTCGGTCTAACAAGGGGCCGGAAATTTTATTAAGGTACTTCTGCACTGCTCCCGGAGGGCAGGAGCATGATTTTTCTGGATGATTGAAATAGCCGCATGGGCATGGATTCATACTGGCAATTAACATGAAGCTTGCAGGAAAATCAAGGGCGATTTTTGCTCGTGAAATGGTAACTTTTCTTTCTTCCAATGGTTGCCTCATTACTTCTAATACGGTTCTTTTAAATTCCGGTAGCTCATCTAAAAACAATACACCATTATGTGCCAATGATATTTCTCCGGGCTGAGGATTGCCACCGCCTCCAACAAGTGCCGCGTCGGATATGGTATGATGCGGACTTCTGAAGGGCCGCTTGCTTACAATTGAAGTGTGCTCAGGCATTTTTCCGGCAACGCTGTGAATTTTGGTTGTCTCCAGCGCTTCTTCCAAGGAGAGTGGTGGCAGTATGGTGGGAAGTCTTTTTGCCAACATCGTTTTCCCTGCACCGGGAGGCCCAATTAAAATGGCATTGTGTCCGCCTGCTGCCGTTATTTCAAGCGCTCTCTTGATATTTTGTTGTCCTTTTACTTCCGAAAAGTCGATATCGTAATTGTTTTGTGCGCTAAAAAATTTCTCCTCACTGTTGATGCAGTAAGGTTCAGGCTTCTGTATGTCATGAAAGAATTTTGCCACCTCTTTTAGGTGCTCAATACCATATACTTTTAATCCTTTAACAAGCGCCGCTTCTCCTGCATTTGCTAGGGGAAGTATAAATCCGCTGAAACCCTCTTTTTGTGCTTGCAAAGCAATCGGAAGTGCACCTTTAATGGGTTTTACCACGCCATCTAAACCAAGCTCACCCATGATAAGGTATTTTTCCAGTTGTTCAGGATTGGGTATTTGTCCGGTGGCGGCAAGTGTTCCCAATGCTATTGGCAAATCAAATGCGGTACCTGTTTTTTTGATATCCGCCGGCGCCAAATTAACCAGCAATTTTGTTCTGGGCATTTGAAAACCATTGCTTTTGATAGCACTTTCAATTCTTTGCAAACTTTCTTTGATAGCATTATCCGGTAATCCCACTATGAAGTACTGTGTTCCCTGATTGTTGACATCCACCTCAACAGAAATAGTTAAGGCTTCCACGCCAAATACGGCACTGCCAAATGTTTTTACAAGCATGTTCAAAGATCAATTCATTCGATGGTTCAGCCTTGTAGATTTTCTCAATTGATATGGGGAAATTTATTTTTGCCGAGCAGAAAAATAACGCTCAAAAAAGTAGTTTAAACTTAGGCTTATACTGTTCCCCGAGACTTATTTTTCCAATGTTTGTGTTATTTATGTAACTTTAATTTTATTTAAATGTTATAATAATGGTTGGAAAAAATCCGGTGTTGCTTCTCGTGCTGTTGCTTTTTTCATTTACCACTTTTTCTCAATCAACCTACCTGCCATTAGATTCCAAACATCAGATATTTATTGAAAGGATGGAATTAAAAGCACAGACTGACTCTACGCTTAATTTCTCCTCCATTCAACCTTACAACAGAAAATTTCTTACTGAGGCTTTTTCAAAAATAGAAGATGAAAAAGTTGTTCATATAGATAAAGTTGATCAATACAACCTACGTAGCTTTCTAATGGCCAATAAGGAGTGGTCATCCAAGGCCTCAGCACAAATGCTGAGCAAAAGAAATCCGCTCAAAAAGTTCTATGCCTCTCCTGTCAATTTTTTTGAAACCAACCAATCCGATTTTTTTCTTGCCGTAAATCCTGTTCTTTATTTTCAGTACGGACAGGAAAAAGATTATGATAAGAAACTTGTCATCAATTCGAGAGGAGTTTCCGTTCGCGGTCTCATTGGCGGCAAAGTTGGCTTTGCTACCCAAGTTACTGATAACCAGGAGAGAGGTCCATTGTTCTTTCAGGAAAAAATTCAAAACAACGGATGGAGGGCTTTGCCGGGCGTAGGCTTTTTTAAAGACTTTAAAGACGATGTCAGCATCAACGATTATTTTGATGCACGCGGATATTTCACCTTCAACGCAACCGGATACATCGATGTGCAGTTCGGATTCGACAAAAATTTTATCGGAAACGGTTACAGAAGCCTGTTTCTCAGCGACTGGGGAAACAGCTATTTGTTTGCCAAACTCAACACCCGAATCTGGAAATTCAATTACCAAAATCTGTACATGGAGTTGATGCCACAATTCAAAAAAGAGGGCGATACTTTGCTCGACCGAAAATATGCGGCCATGCATCACTTAAGCATCAACGTTACTCCTAAGTTGAACATCGGTTTTTTTGAAGGAATTATTTTTAGCAGAAAAAACCATTTTGACTACGCATACCTTAACCCCATTATCTTTTACAGACATATTGAAGGAAATGCTGGCAGTCCTGACAATGCCCTGGCAGGCTTGGATTTTAAATGGAATCCATTGCGCCGAACGCAATTGTATGGACAGTTCCTGCTAGATGAATTCATTCTTTCCAAAATAAAAAACAATACCGGAAACTGGACCAACAAATTCGCTATTCAACTTGGGGCAAAATATGTAGATGCATTTGGAGTCAAACATCTTGATTTACAGGTAGAAGCCAACAGGGTTCGTCCATTTACCTATTCACACTCCGATTCAGTAAGCAATTACACCCATTACAACCAACCGCTTGCACATCCGCTTGGCGCTAACTTTGAGGAATTCTTAGCTATTGCCAATTACCAACCTTATCCCAGACTTAACCTCAACACAAAGTTCTTTTATTATAAAAAAGGCCTCGATTCTTCAGGACTCAATTTTGGTGGTAATATTTTTAGAACTTATAATTCCCGAAACGGCGATGATGGTTTCTTTCTTGCCAACGGCAACAAAGTGACTTGCACAAATATCATCTTCAACTTATCTTATGAGATGAAACAAAACCTGTTTTTTGATTTGGGCTTTACCAGCAGAAAATTCTTCAATACCAAAGCAAATACAACTACGTCTTCAACCATCTTTCAGGCAGCCATGCGCTTAAACATTGGAAGGAGAGAATATGATTTCTAAGTTTTGAGTACTTACTCGATGATCAGTGAAAAAGATATGGTTCTTGATTTCACCTGGTCTATTACATTTGAATATTTCGACGTTTCGTTTCTACTGTGTACATTTCTGAAACCCCAGCCTGCTTTAAGCTCTGGAGACAATACAAAAACAGGGAAGTAAAAATGGAATCCTATTCCAGCTTCAATTCCATAATCAAAATTAGACAGTTTAATTTGTCTGTCGGTATTTTTTTCTCCTGCATTCGCAGCAAAATCATATTCCACTTTTCCGCCGGCAAGCATATAAACTTTTAAATTGTTTATTCTGTCGCTGCAGAATTTGAGTTGCAATGGGAGTGCGAGTGTGATGCCCTGTACTTTACGAATCGTTAGACTGTCTTCTTTTACAAAGGGGTCAGGATATTTAAAACGGTATTCAAATGCTTTTTCTGTAAAAATAAGGTTGATGGGGTAGGTGCGTAAATCAAAATAATCGCTAAGTCGCATGTTTACCAGCCAGCCCATATTGATACCTGTGCTTTGCAAGCTCTCAATGCCGAGTACGGAATCCTGCGCTAAAAAACTCTTGTTGTGTGAAAAATGATAATAGGCTCGGTTGGATCCCAATAAAATTCCGAAATGAAATTTTTTAGAATCATGGTCGGGCAGGTTAAGATTGTTGTTGAATTGAGCCACAGCAGAAATTGTGCTGCTGCAGACTAAAAGCAATACAATTGTTATTTTGTTCCGCAATAAATGCTGCATATACCAAAGCTAAGAGGTTTACAATAGGTTTTTGTATATCCTGTGGAATCAAGTACTTCTATAAACTGCTTTCCTTCTGGAAATTTTTTTATCGATTCATCCAGGTATTTGTATGCGCCGGCATTTTTAGAAAACAATTTTCCCAAACGTGGGGTAACTATTTTCATGTAGAGCGCATAAAATTGTTTGATGACAGGCGTTTTAGGTTTGCTGAATTCAAGTACCATCAGCTTACCTCCGGGTTTTAGAACCCTCTTGATTTCTGCAAGTCCTTTTTCGAGGTGCTGAAAATTACGAACGCCAAAGGCAACAGTAACTGCATCAAAGCTGTTGTCTGGGAAATTGATGTTCTCGCTGTCGCCACTCATCAAACTTATTTTTTCGTTAAGTTCGAGCGCATCTATTTTTTTTCTTCCAACTTCGAGCATTCCCTCGCTGATGTCTATACCGATAATTTTTTCGGGAGCTAAAATCTTATCGGCCATGATGGCAACATCCGCGGTGCCGGTAGCCACATCCAACAGGCTTTTAGGGTTTACTTCTTTCAAATGACGAAGCGCTTTTTTACGCCAAATCACATCCGTTCCTGCACTCAAAAACCTGTTTAGAAAATCGTATTTGTAAGCGATGTTGTTGAACATTTCAGCCACCTGCTCTTTTTTGCTCTGTGCCGATTCATTAAAGGGCACCACTGTATCGTGTTCAAATTTGGTCATCTGTTTGCAAATATAACACGTTTGCACTTTAAGGCTTTGTGTTGACTGCATATTGAGTACTTTTGTGCAATAATTTAACGGTATGCCCATAAAAAGTGCAACATATTTGATCAGTAGTCCCGAATTCAGCAAATGCCCTTCTGCCGATAAACCGGAGTTTGCATTTATTGGAAGAAGCAACGTGGGGAAATCATCTTTAATTAATATGTTGTGCAACAACGAAAAACTTGCCAAAACATCTGCATCCCCCGGAAAAACACAGTTGATCAACCATTTTGACGTATTGAGCTCTTTAGAAGACGATAGTCTGGCAAAATGGTATTTGGTTGATTTACCAGGGTATGGTTTTGCTAAAGTAAGCATCAGCAGCAGAAGAAGATGGGAGCAAATGATTGAAAATTACCTCAGAAAAAGAGATAACCTTTCCCTTGTTTTTGTTTTAATTGATGCAAGGCATTCCCCACAAAAAGTAGATATTGCTTTTCTGGAGAACATAAAAAAATGGTCTGTTCCTGTTGCCTTGGTATTTACCAAAAGTGATAAGGAAAACCAAAGCACAGTCAGCAAAAATGTAAAAGCTTTTTTAGCAGAAATGCGAAAGACATGGCAATTCCTTCCCAGACATTTTGTAACGAGTGCAATCAAGAAAACAGGAAAAAACAATGTGCTTCAGTACATAGAAGAACTTATATCGGAATTAAGTGAATAGCCTTACTTAAAATAAAAGAACCGGCCCCTAACGCCGGTTCCTTATTTCACCTTTCCACCTTACTGTTTCAAAATTCTCCTTGAAGTTTTTTGTCCTTCAACGATTAGGGTAATTATGTAAGCTCCTGAAGACAAGCTTGAAATATTTGTCCTGTTCAATCCCATACTGCCGTTTCCTTTTGATACTATTCTTCCGTTCATATCAGACAAGATATAAGTATACATTTGGTTGGCGTGAACAACCAGCTGTGACTGAACCAAAGTGGCTACTTCAAAACCTGTATTCGATAAAAGTAAAATGTTGGAGTAAACAGTTTTGTCTGATGACAATGTAGATTTAACCCTGTAATACCTGTTTTGATAGACACCGCTTGATAAACTTGTAGATTTAACTATTGTAGCAAGTACATTGATATCGGTAAACACAATTCCATCAGTGGAGAATTCCAATTGCTCGCTTATGGTTTCATCGTATGATGTGGTTTTCCACTCCAGCATGTCTTTTCCAAACTGTGTTTTTCCGGAAAGTACAACCTTAGGTGCATTCGGAGTTTTAAATGTTCCGGTGATGGAATAGGAACCAAGACTTCCATATTCACCTGCGAATCTGTTGCCTACACCATCTACTACCATGTAGTAAGTCCCTGCTTTTAGGTACGTTTCAAATGCTACACTCATTGATTCCAAAGGATCAATTGTTTTTACCAAGGCATGCGCTTCGTTATACAACAGGATGCTCATGTCCAGATCTGCATTGTTGTTTTCGTTTCCTTCCCAATAAGGAACTCCCTTAATTTGTAAAACAGTTTCTCGGTTGATGTCAAGTTTAAACACATCTTTATCACGAGTAGTGTTTATCATTCCTTTTATGTTGAAATCATCCGAAGAAATTCCAACGCTGTTGTTATCCAGTTCGTCTGAATAATCATCTTCTCTGAAAGCAATGTTATTTACTCCTGCTATAAGTGCAAGATTGTCTTGCGTATTGTTGCAACCATAAGGAGTTGCCCCATTGTTCCAGCCAGTCATGTTTTTTTGGTAACTGTTACCCATGATAGGTGCCCAACTAGTTTCACCATTGCCATAACCTGAGTGGTAAGTCTCTGTCATTTCGCAACTGTTGTTGTAGTTCGATTGGTGCGCCAAGCCCAGAGCATGTCCACTTTCATGCGAGCAGCATTCTGCAATGTATTTGGTGTTGTTGCTCAGCTTGTCCGAAAAAACAAAACCCGGAGTATCATCTCCCCAAAGAAAAGAACCAATAAAGGAAATGCCATTCACACCATTTTTCCATTGGCTTGTTGGCGTTACGATGATTCTGATGCGTCTGTTGATGGGAGCATTCAGAAAGCTTATAGAATCGGTTGTGATGTTAATCTTGAAAGGACGAAAATCTTCCGCTACAGATTGAAAGATCTTGCTGATTTGATCATCAGTTAAGTTGGCTGCTTTACAATTAAAGTCTTGTCCGTTGTTCCACAAAGTTCCTTCAACGAAATGTCCGTCGAAATCAAGAAAGATTACTGCATCTGCGCCGGAAAGACTATTGAATTTTGGAGTTGCAAAAGAAACATTTGCAATGAAAAAAAATAAAAACGTGATCGATATGCTGAAAGTTTTTTTCATGGTTTTGGATTTACATGCTACAATCCTGAAGGATGGCATTGTTGTTTATTTTTTCAAAATGGTATTCGTCAAGCTTGTCTTTCTTGAGCAGAAAACTGTTCTCGCCAATGTTCAACAAACGTCCGCTGAGATTAATCGTGTTGTTTTTTAACGTATGAATGGAAACTTGAAAAAGACATTGGGGAAATTCTTTGGAACGTAAAACAACCGTTTCCAGACTTCCGAATTTTTTTACCTTGTTGCTCACCACTGCATTTAGGGTGAATGATTCGGTTAGCTTTATGGAGAGGTCATCTCCTTTGTTGAGTTGAACCACCTTCAACAGTATTTCTTGATTTACAGGAAAATCGGCCGATAATGATTTTGGGTCGTTGAATTTGGGATTGGAATTCTGAGAAAATACCACCGTGGAAAGGGCAATCATCAATAGCAATAATATTGCAGCGTTGATCTGTTTCATAGGTTGGATAAATTGGGTAAAATGTACGGATACCTTCACAAAACGCGAAAATTAGCTGTTATAGTATAATGTGAATGGATTATTTCCACAAAAATCAGGGGAAATGGTTGCCTTAAAAAGGTCCAGCAAATACAAGAATAACCTAATTAATTGATAACCAATACGATAAAAGAAGATGGTCTCATTAGGAAGAAGTTCTCTCGCAGGCATCCATTTTGGCCTTTCCAAACCATCGGTACCTGTTTTTAGCTACAATTCTGTATAAAAAATTCAGAAGAGATTCCGGAAAAACCGATGCGATTTGAGCAAGGAGCTTGTATGGTTTGTTCAAATTTTTGAGGATAAAAAGTATGGCTTTTGATTGGTAGTAAACCGCATTTTCATCAATAAAAATTACAGAATCAGCATTAGCATCAATGTTCCTTTCAGCCATAAGTTCTTTTGCATTTTCACTTTGAAGAGGTAGGAGAGAAATGTTGTTGTTTTGATTTCTCTTGGAAATAAAGTCAACCGTTCCTTTGCACAAATTGCAGTTGCCGTCGTACAATACAATGGCTGTTTTATTTTGGGAGAAATGTTTTTTCATAAAAAAATGGCGGAGTTTATCCGCCATTGTATGAGTTTGTTTTTAGTAAATTAAACGAGCAAGGTTACAGGATTCTCAATGAACTTTTTCAATGTTTGAAGGAAGGCTGCACCTACTGCACCATCAACGCTTCTGTGGTCGCAGCTCAAAGTTACTTTCATCACATTAGTAACGGCAAAATCAAAATCTTTTTTCACCACTACTTCCTTAATGCTTCCTACAGCTAAAATGCAACTGTCAGGTGGATTTATGATGGCTGTAAACTCTTCAATACCGAGCATACCCAGGTTTGAAATCGTGAATGTATTTCCGCTGAATTCTGCAGGTTGTAATTTCTTTTCTTTGGCCTTAGTGTACAAGCTTTTTGTTTCAGCTGCTATTTGAGACAATGATTTTTGGTCTGCGAATTTTACCACCGGTACAATCAATCCGTCGGTCATTGCTACTGCAGAGCCGATATGAATATGGTGGTGCTGGCGAATAAAATCGTTCATCCAGCTGCTGTTTACATCAGGGTGCTGACGAAGTGCTGCAGCACAAGCTTTGATGATCATGTCGTTGAAGGAAACTTTCACCGGACTAACCTCATTAATCGCATTTCTTGCTTCCATGGCTTTGTCCATATTCATTTCCATGGTTAGGTAGAAATGTGGCGCGTTGTACATGCTCTCGCTTAGTCTGCGTGCAATTGTTTTACGCATCTGACTGAGTTCGATATCGTTATGGCCTTCCTGACCGATAACTACTGGAATCATTACAGGTGCAGCTTTGCCGGATGTTTTGCCGGGTTGGTATTGATCGATGTCTTTCTTTACAATTCTTCCTCCGTCACCACTTCCGGAAAGTTGAGATATGTCAATTCCTTTATCCGCGGCAATTTTTTTGGCAAGCGGAGAAGCTTTTATTCTGTCATCACCATTTTGTGAAGCAGTAGAAACAGTTGTCGTATTTGGTGCAGGTGTTGCTGTTGTTGCAGCCACGGAAGCATCAGCAGCTGTTACAGCTTCTTTAGGGGTTTCGTTAGATGAGGCAGTTAGCAAAGAGGCAAAATCTTCCCCTTCCTTACCAACTACAGCTAAAATTCCATCCACCACAACGGCATTGCCCGATGCCACGCCTATATGAAGCAAAACACCTTCATTGTAGCTTTCCAATTCCATGGTAGCTTTGTCGGTTTCCACCTCAGCAAGCACATCTCCGGGTTTTATTTTGTCTCCAACTTTTTTGTTCCACGCCACAATTTTTCCTTCGGTCATGGTATCGCTCAATCGGGGCATTCTGATTACCTCAGCCATAATGCAATTGTTTTTTGTTTCGAAGCTCGAAATTAATGCAAAAAGAGGAAATTAGCCCCTCGAAATTTTTCATTGGAAGGGGCATGGTATTGGAAAAAATCAAAAAAAGCTACTGTTAAATGTCAAGGTTTAGTTTTTCTTTCAATTCCCTGATGTGTGGGTACTGAGCGGCAAGTTTTTGGTAAAGTTCTTTGGAGCTGATACTTGTTTTGATGATGGTGGGATCCAGGGGTTTTTCTTCTATGGTAATCTGGTATTTAAGTTGTTTGTTTTTAAAATACCCCTGAATATGGTCTATCAATTTGGCCCTTTCTGCTTCAATAAATTTATGCTGAATGTTGTTTTCGGTGATGATTTCAAAACTGCTGTCGCCTGTTAATTGCAATTTTGCAAAATTGAAATTGGTTACTGCAGAGTGGTTTTTTTCTGCAATTAGTTTTTGAATATAGGCTTGCCAGGCTTGTTGTAAATTTTCTTCGTTTAAAGTCAGGATTTGTTGTTGAGTTGAATGTTGTCCCGCTATTTGTTGTCTTATTTTACTTAATGAACCTAACGATGGCTTTACTGTTGATGCTTTAGGTTCTGTTGCAGGTGCAGCAACAGGCGCTTTTGCTTTGGGTGCAATTTCCTGAACCTTTTCCTCAACTGTTTCTTCCACCATCAGTTTCGCTTCAGGGATAGGTTCGGTTTTGCGATAGTGGTTGTCGGTATTGGTTGGTTTTTTTTCAGCAATTTCTCTGAAACCAATGGCTTTAAATTGAATCGCTTTTACGTTGTCAATGGTTTTTTTTTTCACCAGTGATTGGTCATCAATGGTGAGTTGTATGGCTTGGTTGAGATAGCATAGTTTGATGATCACTAATTCTGTATGCAGTCTTTTGTTTTTAGCTTGTTTGTATTGAATGAGCGTTTCACTTAACAAATTCAATGTGGAAATTAACCAGCCGGTGTGAACTGTTTTGGCTGCGTCGTGGTATCTTTTTTTAAAATCTTCAGCTACTTCCAGTAAGTTTACTGCTTTCTCATCTTTGCAAACCAAGAGGTTTCGCGTAAATTCTGCAAATCCTTCCAATAAAGTATCGGGTTCAAATCCTTTCTGATTTATTTCATCAAACAACAGCATAGCATCAGCTGTTTGCTGCTGTTGCATTTGATCGAGCCACTTGAAATAGTAATCTTCATCTAGAATATTGAGGTGCTCAAGTGTATTAGAATAAGTTACAGATCCTTCGGTAAAGCTTACAATTTTATCGAGGATACTCAAAGCATCTCTGAGACAACCTTCGCTTTTTTGAGCAATCACGTGAAGCGCGCTTTGCTCTGCCTTTATCTTTTCTTTTTTACAAATTTCTTCCAGGTGTTGAACTGTGTCATTGGCAGTGATTCTCTTAAAATCAAAAATCTGACAACGGCTTAAAATGGTGGGAAGTATCTTGTGTTTTTCTGTTGTGGCAAGTATAAAAATAGCGTAGGGTGGTGGTTCCTCAAGCGTTTTCAAAAAAGCATTGAAGGCACCTTGCGACAACATGTGAACCTCATCCACAATATATACTTTGTAGGCACCTGCTTGTGGTGCGAATCTGATTTGATCTACCAATGATCTAATTTCCTCAACGCCATTGTTGCTGGCTGCATCAAGTTCGTGAATGTTGAAGGAGCTTCCCTTGTCAAAAGACTCACAACTGTTACATTTGTTGCAGGCCTCTCCCTCTTTGCTTCTTTTTTCACAGTTGATGGTTTTGGCCAAAATTCTTGCGCAAGTGGTTTTACCTACACCTCTTGGTCCGCAAAATAAAAAAGCATGCGCCAGCTGGTTGTTGTTGATGGCATTTTTCAGCGTGGTAGTAATATGCGATTGACCGATTACGGTACTAAAATTCTGCGGACGGTATTTTCTGGCTGAAACAATAAATTTATCCATGGCTGCGCAATCCGTATTTTTTCTTAATTCAAATGTAACTCAATAAAACTGCAAATTTTACAAAACAGGATGTCTTTTGAAGGTTTTGGTTCGGTCAAACAAATACCTCATGGTAATGAGTTTGCGGGAGAGAAATACATCACCCAATCTAGTGGCAATATTTACCATTTTGGGGTTGAAATCTCCTATCCATTGCATTTCGTAATCGGTATAGTTGCTTTTATTTGCTTGCAAACTTTTGTAGGCTTCCCCGATTAAAAAGCTATCCACACCGATTCCTTGAAATTCCGGAACAACCCCAAAAGCCAATCCGTTGAACTTGGTATTTTTTTGAAACTGTTTGAGCCAGAGAAAATATATTTTCTGCATCATTCCGAATTTACCATCAAGTTTTTTGAACCATTGGTTGAGATCAGGAAGATTAACGAAAAGTCCGATAGGCTGATTGTTGTGGTAGGCAAACCAAATGATTTCCTCATCCATTACGGGTTTCATTTTTTTAAATATAACGGCCACCTGCTCTCTGGCCAGTTGTTTCATTCCCCCGTGACCTGCCCAGGCTTTGTTGTACACTTCCGTGAAATCTGAAATGTACTTTTCCAGGTTGTTCTTTTTTAGATTTTGTACGGAAAAGGCCGGATTTTCGGCAACTTCTTTATGGCGCTCCCATATCTTCTCCTGAAGAGGTTTGTCCAATTTCATGCCAAAGCAAAATTGTTCATAGAACAACTGAAACCCATAATCTTCAAAAAGTTTTAGGTAATAAGGCAGGTTGTAGTTCATGCCATATAATGGGGGATGAAAGCCCTCTGTTACCAGTCCCCACCATTTGTCGCGCTCTCCAAAATTGATGGGACCATCCATAGCTTCAACGCCCTCATTCAACAACCAATGTTTGGCATTGTCAAACAGCATATCTGCTGCGGCTTGGTCGTTGATGCATTCAAAAAAACCAATACCTCCAACGGCACAGTCATCGCCCTTTGTTTTGTATTTATTATTTACAAATGCAGCGATTCTTCCAATCCATTTGCCATCATTGTTGCGTAAAACCCACCTTTCGGTTTTCCCAAATCTGTAAGCCTTGTTTTTTTCTGCATTAAAAACATCATTGATTTCTTTGTCTAAGGGCCTTATCCAATTCGGATCATGGGCATAGATACTTATGGGGATTTCTAAAAAAATCTTTCGGCTTTGGTTGTCGTTGACTTTACATATTTCCATAGTGATAAAAGTACTGATATGCGGTTTGTATACTTACAGAGTAGGTTTTTTGATTCGGTAAAAATAGGAAATGAAAGGGTATGGTTTTAATTTTTTCAAAAAACGAGAGATGTGCTTGAAAATCACATCAGTATTGAGTTCTACGAGTTTACTTCAATTCACAACTAAAGAATCGACCATCCAATGATTATTGAATACAAGGTAATGATAAAAAGAACAAAGAGTTTTTTTTACTACCAGCTAGAGAGATTGGATTGGTGTATTTTCCAAACCGGGCAATTACACGGCCATGATTTCTTTTTCCTTGGCTTGAAGGTGTTTGTCAACCAATGCAATGAATTTATCTGTTAAATCCTGAATATTTTTTTCAGCATCTTTGCATTCGTCTTCGCTAACCCCATCCTTTTGTAATTTTTTTACTTGTTCGATGGCGTCTCTTCTGATGTTTCTGATGGATACTTTTGCGTGTTCGCCTTCTCCATTACATTTTTTTACGAGTTCCTTTCTTCTTTCTTCGGTTAGTGG
>CANHMN010000003.1 GCA_947461645.1 Chitinophagaceae bacterium
CCGATACAAAACTTCGAAAAAATGTAATCCAATTTATCCTCACTCGTTACCTCCCCAGTAATCTCACCTAAATGAAACAAACAGGTTCGTATTGTAATAGCCAGCAAGTCGCCGGGCAGTTGATTTTCTAATCCGGATATGATTTCATCTAAAGCTTTTTTTATTTCCAGCAAAGATTGCAAATGCCTTGAATTGGTTACAATTGTTTGATCAGTATTCAAATTTTGGTTGACTGTTGTATCGAATATCCTTTCCCTTAATTCATTTACTCCAGAATTATTTTTAGCTGAAATACCTATGTAATTCTCATTTAGTATTGTCGCTGAATGCAATAAATCGGATTTGTTGGCTGTCATCAAATACTTTATACCACTTCCCTTAAAATAATCTTCCTGTTGAAGAAGCTCTTTCTCCACTTCTGCCTTTGCATCAAAAATATACAACACCAAATCAGCTGTCTTCATTTTATCAATACTCCTTTCAATACCAATATTTTCAATGATGTCTTTGCTTTCATTTCTTATCCCTGCAGTATCAATCAATCTGAAGATTATCCCATTGATGTTGATTTGCTCCTCAATGGTATCTCTGGTGGTTCCTGCTATCTCACTTACAATTGCCCTTTCTTCATTCAACAAACAATTGAGCAATGTTGATTTTCCTGCATTGGGCTTTCCTATTATGGCTACACTTACCCCATTTTTAATCACATTCCCTAACTGAAAAGATTGAATGAGTTTATTTGTTGCGGTATTGATCTGATTGATTAAGGAATAAAACTTCTCTCTATCTGCAAACTCTACATCCTCCGTTGCAAAATCTAATTCTAATTCAATTAAAGATGCAAATTGAATCAGCTGATCCCTCATGTATTGCAAATCTTTTGAAAACCCTCCCCTGATATTATGTAGTGCAGTTTTTTGAGATGCTTTAGATCCGGCTATAATTAAATCAGCTACCGATTCAGCCTGTGTCAAGTCCAGTTTGCCATTTAAAAAAGCGCGTTGTGTAAACTCGCCCGGCTTTGCGATTCTTGCGCCATGCTTCAAACAAGCATTAATAATTTGCTCGAGCACAAAAGGACTTCCGTGTCCACTGATTTCAATGGTATCTTCTCCTGTATAACTTTTAGGCCCTTTAAATAAAGAAAGTACAACTTCATCAATTAGCTCCTTTTCATCTTTCAACATTCCAACATGAATGGTATGAGAAAGTTGCTCCAATAAATTTTTTGAAGGAAACAATTGATTGATTATCGTAAATGCATTCTTGCCACTAATTCTTATTACACCAATAGCACCAATTCCCGGTGCGGTTGCCAACGCAACTATCGTATCATCCCATCCAGACAATTTATTATTCATCTTTCAAAGGTATTAATGATTATTTCTGCACCTCTTATTCTTAGCAAAAAATATGCCTATAAGAAAAATATTTTTTACCCGATTGAACCCATTGAACCCCTGCCTGATGGCAGGCTCGCATTGAACCTCCCCAAACAAAAAAACCTCCCATTATAAACGAGAGGTTTTAAAAAATAATATTGATTGAACTATTCCTGTACCACCCAAGTTATTGGCTGACGTTTATAAGCTGTTACATTTCTACCATTTTGAATAGCCGGCGTCCATTTACCGGATTTCTTAATGGTTCTTACAGACTCTTTTTCCATGCCATAACCATGATCTGTTTCAGCAACCACATCACTTACAGAGCCATCTTTTGCAACAATAAATCTAACTATTACTGTGTAAGTTCCGGGAGGTGCTCCTTCATTACCAGGGACACTTGCATCAAGGTTATTAGTCAAATACCTTCTCCATGCGTTATTTCCACCGGGATAATCTGCTTCCACTTCTACTTTGGTGAAAATCTTATTTTCATCGTCCTGTGGAATATCATTGTTACCCGTTGATTCTACCGGTGCTTGAACCACTTGGTTGGTATTGTCAGATTCTACAGTCTTTGTACTGATTACCTGCTCTTCCTTAATTTCTTCAATTTTTTCATCTGGCTTTACTTCCTCGTCTTTTACAATCTTAGGAGGCGTAAATTTAACCTGATTTACTTCTGGTGGCGGCGGAGGTGTTGGTGGAGGTGGTGGTGGAGGTGGTGGTGGCTCATCTTTTTTAACTTCCGCCATTTGCGTATCCAAAACATCGATTTCTTTTTCAGATTTGTATTTGTCTAAAATATTAGCAAATACAGATCCTACGAAGACCAAAAGCAACAAAGAGCCGGTAAATATTAGGGCTTTGGTGAGTCTGGAATTGTAGGTTTTTCTTAATTCGTATGCGCCATATGTTTTGTTCTTTCCATCAAAGATGATGTCGAGCAAATCCGAGTTGAGAATTTTATTTGGTTCCATAATAATTTTTTTTGTGGCCTATCGATTCAAATAATGGGGCGATTGCATAAAAGTTGCCTGATTATTTTATGCCGTTGGCCTCTTCCGTTTTACTAATCAGTAACTCTTCTGTGGGCGTAATGTCTACCTCAGCGTAGTGACCCGGAGGAACAGCACAAATACTCATCTCATCGAGTATGTCAATGGCATTTTTAAAGGTAGATTGCTTGTCAGATTTGATAATGTACATTAAGTCATCTATTGGTGTAGCCTTCTTTTTTTCTACGATAATGTCTCTGACTTGTTTAAACGTAGTGCTCTTAAACTGTTCACTCAGTTTTTCAGGATCTAGCTGGCCATAATAATAATACACTTGATCGCCTTTGCCTAAGAGAATGGTCATCGCTCCCGAATTTTTTACTTTGATTTGTTGCGTTGAATCATCATCCTTAGGTTCATTCATTTTCATTGCAGTAGACTGACTCATCGTTGTAGTGAAAACAAAGAATGTGATCAAAAGGAATCCGAGGTCAACCATCGGCGTGAGGTCAACACGTGTAGATAATTTCTTCGATTTTTTGACGCCGGGCCCTTTCTTGTGTCCGCCACCCGACGAGGTATCCATTTCAGCCATATCGAAAATAGTTTTTTAAGTAAATTAATCAGCTTTAGGTGGATTCAAATACAACTCAGAACCAACAGGAACTGCTTCTCCGTTGGTAACAATTCTGAATTTATAAATCTCATTTTTCTTAAAAGCTTTTTTTATGTTTTTGAAAACAGGATATAGGGTTGACTGATCACCTTTAACGAGCAACATTTCCTGTAGCTTGCGTTGGTCGGTTCCGGCATATACATTGGTTACACTTTTGAGCCAATCAATCATTTCGTTGTTTGTACTGTCAACAGGAATTCCCGGAAGTTTATTAGCAGGGATTTCTACTGCAGTTTGCAAGGAAGATTTGATTTGGTTTAGAGGCAATCCAACAAATGGCGCTTTCTCCCATTTTTTTAATTCTGTTGATGAAAGATTTAAACCTTTCGTGGCGTTGATGTTGCTGAGAATTTCAGCTTTTTTGGTTTCATCGCCCAACATCAGAAAAGCCTTTCCATCCTTAGTCATGGTAATCAAGATGGATTTATCGGGAGCCGCTTTAGATGATACCGATGCCGGTGGTGTAACCGATAGCACTTCAGGTGGCTTTTGTTTGGTTGCCAGGATAAAAAAAGACAACAACAAAAATGCCACATCGCACATCGCAGTCATATCGATGGTAGTGCTTTTTCGTGGTATTTTAACTTTAGGCATACTTTGATTTTTGAATTGATTTTGTGTTCATTTGTTTCACTGATATTACTTGTATTGTGATGCAAACGACTGTGTCAAAGTAAACCCTGATTCATCGATACCATAAGTGATGGCATCAATCTTAGTTGTAAAGATGTTATAAAAGATGATAGCAAATGCTGAGGTTCCGATACCAAGTGCAGTGTTGTACAATGCTTCAGAGATACCCACAGAAAGTTTGCTCGCTGCAGCTCCACCACCACTATCTTCTCCAAGTGCAGAGAACGAACGAATCATACCCAATACCGTACCCAAAAGACCCAATAAGGTAGCAATAGAGGCAATAGTTGACAAGAAAACCAAGTTCTTTTCAAGCATTGGCAATTCTAAGGCAGTAGCTTCTTCTACCTCTTTTTGTATAGCCATAACTTTTTGGTCTGTAGTCAACTCGCTGTTGTTTGTCATTTCTTTATAACGGTGAAGACCAGCCTTCATAACATTACCAACAGATCCTTTTTGTTTATCACATTCTGCAATGGCAGCATCTACATTTTTACTAGACAAATGAAATTGTACTTTGCGCACAAAATCAGCATTGCTTGATGTACCAACAGCTTTTTGAATGGTTAAGAATCTTTCAACCACGAAAGTTATCATGGTTAAAAAACTTCCTATCAAAATGGGTACGATGATACCACCAAGATACATTTTACTCAACGCCGTTTTTGGAGCCTCTCTTTCTGGCCAGAAACCGCCGTTTTCAGCACCAACGCCAAAGTTGGAAGCCGCTCCCAATACAAATCTCCAAATGAGATAACCTGCCAACAAGCAAATAACAGGGGCAAGAATGGAAATTAAATTACTTGATTTGCCGGACTGAGGCGTTGTGGATTTTGCAGTTTTACTTAGCTCTGCCATAACAATCTGATTTTAAAAGGTGTGTAAATTTTTGTTTTGATTTAATAAGTTTTTGAAAAAACAAACCATTTAATTGGTTCTCTTTCCAATGAGGCGACAAGTTAATAAATAATTACAAGGTTTTGCTTTTGAGTAGCCAAATTTTGTAATTATTTAATGTTGAAAAGTGGATTATTTGGGGAAATTTATTCGTACCTCAGTGCTACTATGGGGTCTAAACGGGAAGCTTTAACGGCAGGATACAAACCCGCAATTAATCCAACCACAAAGCAAACAAAAACCCCGGCTATCACCCAACCCCAGGGTACAACAAATCCGGTATGTAATAATATTGCGACTACATTCCCTAACATTACTCCTGAAACAATTCCGGCAATTGCACCCAAAAGACTTATGATGACAGATTCGAAAAGGAATTGAGTTCTGATGCCACTTGCAGTAGCTCCTAATGCTTTCGCCAATCCGATTTCTTTCGTTCTTTCATTTACTGCAACAAGCATGATGTTCATTAAACCAATAGCAGCACCGATAAGGGTTATAAAAGCAATGCCAATAGTGCCAGTTTCCAAAAACCCTAGATTGGTCAACAAAGCTTCAGCAATGCTGTCGCTTTTATCTATGTAAAAATTATCGGCATCTTTAACCGATAATTTTCTGACCGGCCTGAACACAGCCTTAGCTTCTCCTACAGCCGGCTCCATTTTTTTTAAATCGTCAACTTTTACAGCAATATTGTACGAAGTATTCTGCGTAGCATATAATCTTCTCACATTGTTTAATGGGATAACCACCACTTTACTTGTGTTGAAAAAAGCACTCGACCCCTTATCTTCCAACACGGCAATCACCCTGTAGGGAATATGATCAACCCTTACTGTAGCATCTATTGCTTTGGCTTTATTCTCCTTGAATAATCTTTCCGCAACACCACTTCCAATCATACAAACACTTAACCCGGAGGTAAGCTCTGAAGCAATGAAATTTCTTCCGTAATCAATTTTATAACCATTGAGTTCGAGATAGTTTTCGTCGCCACCAAAAACATTCACTTCAGGATTAGTTTTTTCACGGGCATTGTTAACCACAATAGAAGAAGGACCCCTCAAAGCCATGCTTACTTTACTCCCCGGAAAAGTAAAGCGTTGTTGAAATTCACGAGCCTCCTGATAAGTAATAGGCAATCCTAAGCTAGACTTTCTTTCTTTGAGTGATTTTTTACTGGATTTGGATGTACTTGCTCTGTTTCTGTGGCCGAAACTTATGTTTCGTTCTTTATACCTGATACTGAAAGCATTCGAGCCCATGGTGGAGAAGCTAGATGTAAGACTGTTGCTCGCCGCTTTAATGGCTGTAATAATTAGGATTAGGGCGAATATGCCCAAGGCAATGATGATGACTGTGATGGAGGTTCTTAATTTGTTGCCCTTAATGTTTCTCCAAGACAAAGATAAAATATCAGCACGCTGCATTGAAAAGTATTGAAACCTAAAATTAAAGGAATAACCATCAACTATTCCTGATGAGAAACAAAAAATAAATGAAGAAACTTAGGCGTATAGCAACCCAATGATGATTTCAGGATAAATACCAACCATCAAAATCAAAGCAACAATTACCAACAACATCCATTTAAATGGCGAGGTGACAGTGCCCTCAAAAACGATGCTGTCGGTTTCGCTCTCCTTGAAATAAATAGCTTGTATGATTTTGAAATAATAATAAGCGCTTACTGCTGCGAGCAATACGGCGACAATAACCAACCAAAAATGCTGTCCATTTTCAACCGCAGCCATCAACATGAAGAATTTACTTTGAAAGCCCGCTGTTAAGGGGACACCGGTTAGAGAAAGTAAACATACAGTAGCTGCAAATGCCATTAAGGGTTGTGTTTTAGCCAACCCATTGAAACCATCGATGGTGTAGTCCTTCATTTTAGTAAGCACACCAAACATTCCAATTGTAGCTAAACTATAGGCAACCGAATACAACAATATACCTTCCCTAGCTTTTGTATTTATGGCAAAAATGGCCAACATCATGAATCCAGCTTGAGCTATACTGGAGTAGGAAAGCATTCTTTTTACACTTTGCTGAAAAACAGCTGTTATGTTTCCAATAACCAATGTTGCAACGGTTATGATCAGAACAAGCGTTTGCCACTGTGCTTGTAAGGCCCCAAACGCATTGGTAAACAATCTTAAAAATGCAAAGAATCCAGCTGCTTTAACCATAGTGCTCATGAAAGATGTAAACACTGTAGGTGCACCATCATAAACATCCGGAGTCCAAAAATGAAATGGCGCGGCAGAAACCTTAAATGACATAGAAACCAACAGAAGCAACAAACCAACGGCAACTAATACGGGTAAAGTACCTGTGCCCAACTGCAACAGGTGAATGTAAAAAGTAGCATTGGGAGTTCCTCCGTAAAGGAATGCAATTCCCATTAGCATGATACCGGTTGAGAATGCCCCCATTAAAAAATATTTCAATGCAGCTTCATTGCTTTTCAGGTTGCGTTTGTCGCTTGCTGTTAAAATATACAACGGGATTGAAATAATTTCAATTCCAATAAACAACATCAACAAAGTATTAAAAGTGGATACAATTGCTATTCCGGAAAGAATGAAAAAAATCAATGCATAATATTCACCAACATGTTCACCTACTTTTTCTATTTCGGTTGCATTCAGCAAAAAATACACAAGCGTACAACCCAAAATCAACGTAATAAAAAGCAGGTTGAAATTGTCTGTCCGGAGCATATCTTGTATAGGGAAATTGAACAAACTAAGGCCATTGAATTCCTGTAGTATGTTGAATACTAAAACACACACCAAGCCAGTCACAGCCAAGTATTTTGGCACTGATTTGTTTTTGATGAATACACCTGCAAACATCATAACCACACCCCATATCGCTGACAATATTATCGCATTCATGTTGTTACCTTTTTGAAATAATTTCTATTTGATGGATTTTAGTAAAGCATTGGCTGAAGAAGCAGTGAGGTCAATTAACGGCTGGGGATAAACGCCGAAAATGAAAATGACAACTACAATGATGCCAAGAGCTATTTTTTCGTTTAGTCCCAAATCTTTTACCTCGGCCGTCGAAGCATTCACACTTCCATAAAAAACTTTCTGTATCATGTTTAACGTATAAACAGCAGATAAAATAATTCCTAATCCACCAACAACTGCAAACCAAAGGTTACTGTTGTACAATCCTGAGAACATCATGAATTCTCCAACAAAGGCATTGGTTAAGGGTAACGCAATGTTGGCCAATGCAATGATCAGCAGAAATATAGTAAGCACGGGGGCTGTGTTGGCAATGCCGCTTAGTTGTGATATTTTTTTGATGCCTGTTTGTCTTTCAATGATTTCAATCACCATCCACATTCCAATGATGTTGATGCCATGATTGAACATTTGAACCATAACTCCCTGAACACTGATCTGATTCATGGTAAAAAGTGCAGCACACATTAAGCCTATGTGTGCGATGGAAGAATATGCTACCAATTTTTTTAAGTTGTCTTGCATTATAGCCAAGAAGCTTGCATAAACAACGCCGGCAATGGAAAGCCAGATGATGATGGTTTTAAAATGAACACTTGCTTCAGGAAAAACAGGAATCAACCATCTTACCACAGCGAATAAACCCATCTTTACCATCACACCACTTAGAATCATTGTTACAGGTGTAGGCGATTGGTCATAAGCGTCCGGCTGCCAGGTATGAAAGGGGAAAATGGGCATTTTAATGGCAAAGGCAACAAAAAACAACAGGAACAACCACGTCTGTTCTTGAGTGGAAAGATAAGCGTTGTAAAAAGCCCCTAAGGAAAAAGTGTGCGGTATGTTAATGCCATCATCAATCAATCTCGATCCTGTATGGAGATACACATAAATTATCCCGATTAGCATTAGCAATGATCCGGTAAATGTATAAACGAAGAACTTGAATGTTGCAGCAATTCTTTTTTCTCCTCCCCATTTGCTGGAAAGAAAGTAAACCGGAATCAGTGCAAGCTCCCAGAAAAAATAAAAGGTCAGCGCATCGAGTGCCATGAATACCCCCATTAAACCTGCCTGCGTAAACATGAGCAAGCCAAAATAGGCATTTGCTTTTTTTACAGGCGCCTTAGCAGTTGCTACAAAAATCAATGGGAAGCTAATGGCAGTAAGCAATACGAGCATTTTACCCATACCGTCCAAACCTATGAAATAATTGGCGCCAAGGTATTTTAGCCAATAGTAATTTACATTGTTGTAATTAAAATGTTTTTTCTCGTCATTAAAAACCAATGTTGCAATAGAAACAGCAAGAATCAGCAAGGAAAAAAACAAGGCAGTATTTCTGGAATGCTTTTCTTCCTTGGTAAAAAAACAAAGTATTCCTGCCAATAATGGCAACCAAATCAATAAGTCGGGAAAAGTAATGTATGTACCCAATTTTAAAAAATTTTATTTCGAATTATAAAAACAGTTGTATAAAAAACAAAACAATCATTCCAATTACCATCAATAAGATATACGCTCCAACCTGTCCGCTTTGCAACCATCTGATTTGTCGACTTGCATAATTTACTGTTTTTCCAACACCATTAATTGCCCCATCCACCACTTTAGGCTCGAAGATTTTGTTTAAAAACCCTGCCAAAGCAGCCAAAGGAAGAACTACTGCCTTGTTGTACAACTCATCTACATACCATTTATTCGCAAGCAATTTGAAGAAACCAACAGGCTCAGCTTCTGCTTTGTAATTTCTGAACTTCAACCAAGTTAACGCTATCACTAAAACCACGAGCAATGTTGATGCTCCCATCAACAAGTACTCTGTTTCATGAGATAGATGATGTACTGAAGTTGGAACAACAGGTGACAAATAAGCTGACAATTCATGATGCCCACCCAAAACTTCCGGAATTCCAATGTATCCTCCAATCACACTTAAAACAGCCAAAATGATCAATGGGAACGTCATGGCTGCAGGACTTTCGTGAAGGTGATGTTCTTGGTCGTGAGTGCCGCGAAATTTTCCAATAAAAGTCACGAAATAAAGTCTGAACATATAGAAAGCTGTCATTAGCGCGGTAAATAACGCTAAAGCATAAACGACAGGGTTATGTGCGAATGCTCCGGCTAAAATTTCATCTTTAGAGAAAAAACCTGAAAGCCCGGGGATACCTGCAATGGCCAAACATCCTATAAAAAAGGTTACACTTGTTGTCTTCATGTGCTTGTGTAAGCCTCCCATTTTTCGAATATCCTGCTCACCACCCATGGCATGGATAACACTCCCGCTTCCCAAAAACATGAGGGCTTTAAAAAATGCATGCGTTAGTACATGAAAAACTGCAGCCACATAATTGCCTGTACCAAGAGCCAAAAACATAAAGCCCAACTGACTTACCGTTGAATACGCCAATACTTTTTTAATATCATTTTGCTTTATGGCTATCGATGCAGCAAGCATCGCCGTACATAAACCAACAATCATAATTACCGTTTGAGTGGTGGGTGCCATTGAAAAAAGCAGGTTGCTTCTTGCAATCATGTAAATACCTGCAGTAACCATTGTTGCTGCGTGAATTAAAGCACTAACCGGGGTTGGACCCGCCATCGCATCGGGTAGCCAAGTATACAAAGGGAGCTGAGCGCTTTTTCCGGTAGCACCAACAAACATCAATAAAGAAATACCGGTTATGTCTGTAACAGATAATTTCGACAACGATGCAGCAGTCAACACTTGGTCGTATTCAATAGTGCCCAACTTAGACAACAACCAGAACAAGGCCAACAAGAAGCCAAGGTCACCGATTCTGTTCATGATGAAAGCCTTCTTTGCCGCATTGGTATAGTCAGTGTTTCTGAACCAATAGCCAATGAGCAAATATGAGCATAATCCAACCCCTTCCCAACCTATGAACATTACCAGGTAATTGCCACCCATAACCAACAACAGCATGGAGAATACGAACAAATTCAAGTAAGCGAAATACTTGGCAAAATGCTTACTCTCCTCTTCATGCATGTATGCGGTGGAATAGACATGGATCAAAAATCCAACTCCGGTAATAATCAACAAAAACAAAGAGGACAGCTGGTCAATTTTAAAACTGAATGCTACCTTCAATTGCTGAATATCGATAAAATTAAATAAAGTAACTGTGGACGTTTGTCCGTCCTTCACCTGCATAAAAACCAATACAGCCAATACAAAAGAAAGAAGCACCGTGCCGCTTCCTATTATTCCCACGAGAGATTTTGAGAGTTTGTTTCTTCCCAAACCATTGATCAGAAATCCAATCAATGGCAGAAGAGGAATCAAACCCAGGTATTGAAAAATAGTGTTCATTTAATTTTTATTTTGGTGAGCCAAACATTTCAATTAGGCTACATTTTTGTATTGGTTGTGTGTCAGCTGTTTTGCAAACAAATAACGATTAGTTTTTCAGTCTGTTTAAAAAATTCACGTCTACAGTATGAACATTTCTGTACATCATTACAATGATGGCCAAACCCACACTCACTTCTGCCGCTGCAACCACCATAATAAAAAACACAAAAATCTGTGCGTCGCTTGCAAAATAAGGCGAAGCTTTCGCTGCAGGACTTAACGCATGCATTTTGGAAAATCCAACAAGCAGCAAGTTTACCGCATTAAGCATCAATTCGATGCACATAAAAATGATGATGGCGTTTCTGCGCACCAATACACCAACTATTCCGATGGTAAACAAGGTGAGCGACAGGGCGATGTAAGCTTTGATATCCATTAGTATAATTTCTTTTTAACCTTCGTGTGTAATTTCATCTTTTTTTCCAATGATAACGGCTCCAATCATAGCACTTAGAAACAACACACTGCTGATTTCAAAGGGTAGCACATAGTTCTTAAACAAGTTGAATCCGAGGGATTTTATAAGGCCAGCATCGCCCGTTTTCATTTCCACCATTTGCTCCACGTCGATTTTCATTACAGCAGAAAGTATTATCAACAACAGCGTTCCACCGGAGATTACACCAATAAGCTGAAGTCGGTAATTTTTAATTGGCTCTGTATCTGCATTTAAATTCATTAACATCACTACAAACAAAAACAGCACCATGATAGCGCCGGCATATACAATGATATTGACAATCGCCAAAAATTGAGCGTTAAGCAAAATGTAATGACCAGAAATGGCAAAAAACACAACAATCAGCCAGAGCACACTGTGTACAGGACTTTTACTGGCAATCATCATTAAAGCACTTCCAACGGCCATTACAGACAATAATATAAAAACAAGAGTAGTGATGTTCATTGGTATAAAATTAATTTTCAGAAACTTTTTGGGGCCTGTTTCCTAATGCTTTTTGGTAAGCGTCGGGGTTTTCTTTGGGATGAGGAATAAGCAAATCGTCTTTGCTATATATGAATTGCTTTCTTTGGTAGTCGGCCGGAGTAAAAGTTTCACTTAAATAAATGGCATCTTTTGGACAAGCCTCTTCGCACAAACCACAAAAAATGCATCTTAACATGTTGATTTCGTATTTAGCAGCATACTTCTCTTCTTTGTAAAGATGCTCCTCACCTTGTTGTCTTTCAGCAGCTTCCATTGTTATTGCTTCTGCCGGACAAGCAACTGCACACAAACCGCAGGCCGTGCAATTTTCTCTACCCTCTTCATCCCTATTAAGAATTTGAAGCCCACGAAAAACAGGACTAAATGGCCTTTGCTTTTCCGGATAATTGATGGTAGGCTTTTTCTTGAAAATATGACTGAAGGTAATGGTCATCCCCTTGAATATAGCCGGAAGGTAGAGCTTCTCCATGAAAGTCATCGGCTTTCTGTCTACCTGCTTTATTTTGTTTGTTAATGGTTGCATCAATTGAGAATAGTTTGTTTATTTATCTGAAATAAATAGATTTTTGGTTTACTTGAAATACAATACAGCGCCTCCTGTTGCCAACATATTGAATAAAGCAAGTGGAATTAAAATTCTCCATCCGAGATACATCAGCTGATCGTATCTGAATCTGGGGATAGTCCAGCGAACCCACATAAAAACGAAAATAAAAAAGGAAGTTTTAGCCATCAATGCTGCAATTCCTATGATAGCAACTACATTCGGCGAGAACATCGCAGCCTCATTGATAAAGGGGATGTCGTAGCCACCAAAGTAAAGCGTAGACATGATAACACTGCTGATAAACATGTTGATGTATTCCGAGAATAGGAAAAATCCAAGTTTCATGGACGAGTACTCTGTATGGTAACCGCCAATCAACTCATTCTCAGCTTCCGGAAGATCAAAAGGGGTTCTGTTGCATTCTGCAAAGGCGCAAATCAAGAAAATCAAAAAGCCAAGCGGCTGATAAACGATGTTCCAGTAGCTGGCTTGCTGAAGATCAACCATTTCTTTTAGGCTAAGCGTACCCGTTACCATGAGCAATGCTATCATTGAAATACCCATAGCCAATTCGTAACTGATGATTTGTGAGGCTGCTCTCAATCCCCCTAGCAGCGAGAATTTATTGTTGCTCGCCCAAGATCCAATCATGATACCATAAACCCCCAAACTAACCACGCCGAAAACATACAATACTCCGATATTCACATCGGCAATTTGCAAGTCAATTTTTCTACCAAACAACTCAATAGTACCTCCCCATGGAATAACTGCACTTGTCATCATTGCAGTAAGCATAGCCAAGGCAGGACCGAGTATGAAAAGAAATTTCGAAGAGAATGCCGGAATGATTTCTTCTTTGAAAAAAAGTTTTAGCCCATCGGCCAAAGGTTGCAGCAAACCGAATGGGCCGGCTCTGTTTGGCCCTCTTCTGTCTTGCAAAATAGCAGCCACCTTTCTTTCAGCGAATGTAGTGTACATGGCAATGACAAGTGAGGCGGAGATTACCACCACAATCAGTAAAAGTTTTTCCAACACCATGGAAATATCAACAGATAATAACATCATTAATTATTTTTAAAGTCATCGGATTTTGCCGCTCTGTCCAATTCGCTCAAATGAGTATCAGGCTTGTTGACCCCACTCACGCTATGAATATCCATGAGTAGTTTAGGGTCTGTGCCCTTCATTACTGCTTTCACCGTTTCTTTAGGCATTTCCAATGTCTTGTATTTGTTTAACCCAATAACAGAATGTCTGCTAATCGTAGTAATTCCTTCAACTGTCCATGATTCGGTCTTCTTGGTTTCGAATCTGCAGGTGTTACAAATCCAACCTGGTTTTCCATCAAAGCTTTGTACTTCGCCCCATTGGTCTTTTCGCGCGGTAACCCTGAATACTTCCTCTCCCCTCAACCATAAAGTTGCTTTTCCGCAACAACCCGGTGTGGTGCAATTTCTATGCGCATCTACAGGCTTGGTAAACCAAACCCTATTTTTAAAACGGAAGGTTTTATCGGTAAGTGCTCCTACAGGACAAACATCGATCATGTTACCGCTGAAGTCGTTATCGATCGCCTTTGAGATGTATGTTGAAATAGCGGCATGATCGCCTCTATCAATAACACCATGAACTCTCTTTTGAGTAATTTGGTCAGCAACATATGTACAACGATAACATAGAATGCATCTTGTCATGTGAAGCTGAATATATGGACCAATATCTTCTTTCTTAAAAGTTCTGCGCGCAAACTGATATCTGGTTCCTTCCTTTCCATGCTCGTAACCAAGGTCTTGTAAATGGCATTCGCCGGCTTGGTCGCAAATTGGACAATCAAGCGGATGGTTTAGTAATAGAAATTCAACCACGCCATTTCGGGCATCTGTTACTTTTTCGCTGGTGATGTTTTTTACAACCATGCCATCCATTACACCGGTTCTGCAACTTGCTACAAGTTTAGGCATAGGACGAGGGTCAGCAGCCGATCCGGCAGCAACTTCCACCAAACAGGTGCGGCATTTTCCACCGCTTCCATCCAATTTGCTGTAGTAGCACATTGCAGGTGGAGTTACATCGCCGCCTATTTGTCTAGCAGCATTTAAAATGGTAGTACCAGGCGCAACATCAATGGTGATATTGTCGATGGTAACTTTTATTGTTTTTATTTCTTCTTCCATTCTTAAATATTCTAAACATTCTTTCACGCAAAGTCCGCAATGGAGCAAAGGCGCTATAATTTATTTACAATTCTATGTATGCCGTCCTTTAGCAATACAACATTAAAATTAATCAACAACCCCAACTTCATATCAGTTAACTTTAAATAAGTTAACAATTGCTTGTGGTGGACAGGTGATAAGTTTTCTACTGATTTTAATTCAATAACAACTTTGTTTTCAATTATCACATCTGCACGGAATCCTACATCCATTTTTATTTCTTCATGAATCAAAGGAATCGCTTGTTGCCTTGTAAACGAAATATTCAACTTATTAAGTTCATAACAAATAATCTCCTCATATACACTTTCAAACAATCCGGGACCATATTTTTTATGAACCAACAAACACAAATCAAATACCACTTTAGAAATTTCATTTTCACTCATAGCCTATCTATCATACAAGTTAAACTCTTTGCATCCTTGCGTGCCTTGCGTGAAACCTAAGCCGGCACATGAATTGGATCAGCATAGTGTTTTAATCCATAATTTTCCGTCAAACACTTTTCAGGATTATTGACATGCCATTCAAACTCATCGCGGAAATGTCTGATAGCAGCGGCTACAGGCCACGCAGCAGCATCTCCCAACGGACAAATGGTATTCCCTTCGATTTTTCTCTGGATATCCCAAAGCAAATCGATATCACTCATCTTTCCTTTTCCTTTCTCTATATTCAGTAAGATTTTTTCCATCCAGCCTGTGCCCTCACGGCAAGGACTACACTGTCCGCAACTTTCATGACGGTAAAATCTTGCTAAGGTATACGTGTGCCTTACAATGCACTGGTCTTCATCTAATACAATAAAACCGCCTGAACCCATCATTGAGCCAGTTGCAAAACCACCATCACTTAAGCTTTCATAATTCATCAATCTTTTTTCTCCTTTCGCGGTGGTGAGCAAAAGATTGGCAGGCAAAATCGGAACAGATGAGCCGCCAGGAATACAGGCTTTCAATTTTTTTCCGTTTGGAATTCCTCCGCAGTATTCTTCGCTGTAAATAAACTCTTCTACCGAAATCGTCATGTCAATTTCATAAACGCCAGGCTTGTTGATGTTACCGCAAGCGGAAATCAATTTTGTGCCGGTAGATTTACCAACGCCAATTTGCGCATACGCCTCACCTCCATTATTTATGATAGGCACAACCGCTGCAAGTGTTTCCACATTGTTGACAACAGTGGGGCAACCCCATAATCCTTTCACAGCAGGAAAAGGTGGTTTGATTCTTGGATTACCTCTTTTCCCTTCGAGTGATTCCAGCAAGGCAGTTTCTTCACCACAAATGTATGCTCCGGCTCCGCGTTGAACATAAATGTTACAATCAAAACCGCTTCCATGAATATTTTTTCCCAACCAACCGTTTTGGTGAGCTTCCTTAATGGCTTCTTCAAGAATATCTGTTATCCAATCATATTCTCCTCTAATGTAAATGTAACTGTTGTTGCTTCCTAACGCATAAGAAGAGACGATCATCCCTTCAATTAAAAGATGAGGAATAAACTCCATCAAGTAGCGATCCTTAAAAGTTCCAGGTTCACTTTCATCGGCATTGCAAACAACATACCTGGGCAATCCTTCTGGCTTAGCAAGGAAACTCCATTTCATCCCGGTAGGGAAACCTGCTCCGCCCCTTCCCCTCAATCCGCTCTTTTTTACTTCCTCCACAATTTCTTCAGGCTTCATTTTTAAAGCTTTCTCCACACTGCTGTAACCACCTTCTTTACGATATACATCGTAATGCCTGATGCCTTCAATATGCGCTTTTTCCAATAATAATTTTCTTCCCATTGTATATTCCGTTTTGCGGATGAATAGCTTTTCTACAATCAGTTGTTTTTAGCTCTGCATTCTTCAATGATGGCATCTACCTTTGCTTTGGTTAAATGCTCTTTGTATGTTTTGCCGTATTGCATCATTGGAGCATATCCACAGGCACCAAGACACTCTACTGTTTTCAACGTAAATAAACCATCAGAAGTAGTCTCACCTACATTGATGTTTAGTTTTTGTTTGATGTAGTCAATAATATCGTCACTTCCATTAAGCATACAAGGGCCTGTCTGACATACCTCAAAAAGATGTTTACCAACAGGCTTTAAATTGAACATGCTGTAAAAACTTGCCACCTCATATACTTCAATAGGTTCAAGTTGAAGCAACCCAGCTACATAATCCATCACTGGAACATCCAACCAACCTCCGAATTCAACCTGAGCCAAATGCAAGACAGGCAAAAGCGCGCTCTTTTGTTTACCGCTTGGGTAACGAGCGATGATCTCTTTCACTTTAGCCAAACTTGTTTCTTTAAATTGTATCATTTTTTTTAATTCAGAATTCAAAAGTCAAAATGGAGAAATTAAAAACAATAGTTTAAAATCAAAAAAAGGATTCTAAAAAATTACTTTTTACCACCTCACCCCCAACCCCTCTCCCACGTGAGAGGGGAGCAATTAAAATCTCATCAAGCGTCCAATTCGCCCGCAATCAAATTCAAGCTGCTCATGGTAATTACAGCATCACTCAGCATTCCACCTTTGATCAATTCAGGATAAGCTTGATAGTAAATGAAACATGGTCTTCTGAAATGCAGGCGATAAGGAGTTCTTCCTCCATCGCTAATCAGGTAAAAACCAAGCTCACCGTTTGCACCTTCAACAGCATTGTACACTTCACCCGCAGGAATATCAATCTCACCCATGATGATTTTGAAATGGTAAATCAAGGCTTCCATTTTGGTATAAACATCTTTCTTCTCTGGCAAGTAGTAAGCAGGGGTATCTGCGTGAAACACTTCCGCTTCGGCACCTTTGAATTCCTGTACTTTTTGGTAGGCTTGTCTAAGGATGCTTAGGCTTTGCCACATTTCCTGGTTTCTTACCAAGAAACGGTCATAGCAATCGCCGGTGGTTCCTACAGGAATCGTGAAATCAAAATCCTGGTAACTGCTGTATGGCGAGTGTACTCTTACATCATAATCAACTCCAGCAGCGCGAAGGTTAGGTCCGGTAAAGCCATAATTCATGGCTCTTTCCGCAGATATTGGTCCGCAACCGATGGTGCGTTCCATGAAAATTCTGTTACGCGTAAAGAGGTTTTCAAATTCTTTTAGCTGAGCAGGATAACCTGTTTTTTCATCAAGAAATTTCTCAAGCTTTTCAAAGGCAGTGTTCGTGAAGTTTCTTTCAAAACCACCGATACGGCCAATATTGGTAGTGAGTCTCGATCCGCAAACTTCTTCATAGATTTCATAAATCAGTTCACGAAATTGCATCACGTAAAGAAATCCGGAATAAGCTCCAGTATCAACACCAACAATTGAATTACAAATAAGGTGATCTGAAATTCTAGCAAGCTCCATGATAATCACGCGCAAATAATCTACCCGCTTCGGAGTGCTAACTCCGAGTAATTTCTCACAGGTAAGGTGCCAGCCCATATTGTTGATGGGTGATGAGCAATAATTCAGTCGATCGGTAAGCGGTGTGATTTGAAAAAGATTTCTTCTCTCGGCAATTTTTTCGAAAGCCCTGTGTATGTATCCTACTGTTGAAGTGGCTTTCATGATGCGCTCTCCATCCAATTCCAGAATGTTCTGAAAAACGCCATGCGTTGCCGGATGGGTTGGCCCGAGGTTAAGCGTGGTTGTTTGCTTTTCAATGCTTCCTTCCGGTAATAATATGTGCTCGCTCATAATTTCAATTTGATTGTTTGGCCATTTTTCAATTGTTATCTTCCAAACATGTCATCATCTTTATCAATTCTAGTTTGATCCTCCAATGGAAATTCTTTTCTCAATGGGAAGTAATCCATTTCATCCACATTCAATATTCTAATCAAATTGGGATGGCCAACAAAATTCACCCCAAAGAAATCGTAGGTTTCGCGCTCCATAAAATTGGCTGACTGAAACAACGCTGTTGCACTATACACATCAGGTTGTTGAATATCAGTAAACACCTTGAAGCGAATACGCACATTGTCTACCCAGTTGTGCAAATGATAAACCACGGCCAATTCAGCTCCTTTGTTATCGGGATAATGCACAGCCTGCAAGTCGGTTAGAAATTTAAAATTCAATTCAGCATCATCAAACAAGAATTGCAAAACCTTCAAATTGATTTCTTTATTCGCTGTGAAGGTCAACATTCCATAAGGCTCTTGCCAGTTGGTCAATTGCTCACCGAATTTTTCTGTTAGTCTTTGTTGTATGTTTTCGTTTGTCAGCATTATTGATTGTATAAATCAAAAGTCAAAATTCAAAAGTCAAAATTCAAAATCAAAATCCAAAAGCTTGCCTGCAGTAAGGCATGAAGAACCATTATTTAATGCCATAACTGTTCATCAGCTCTTTGTACTGATCGCTGTGTCTTCTTCTCAAACCTTCAGCATTAACCAATTCCTGCACTTTCATAAATCCATCAAGGATAGCTTCGGGTCTTGGCGGACAGCCTGGCACATAAACATCAACCGGAATTACTTGATCAATGCCCTGCAACACAGAATAGCTGTCGAATATTCCTCCACTGCTTGCGCATGCACCAACAGCAATTACCCAACGTGGCTCAGCCATTTGAATGTAAACTTGCTTAAGCACTGGAGCCATTTTTTTAGCAATCGTACCCATTACCATGAGCAAGTCGCATTGGCGGGGGGAAAAGCCTACTCTTTCAGAACCAAATCTGGCTAAATCATAGTGACTTGCCATTGTTGCCATGAATTCAATTCCGCAACAACTGGTAGCAAATGGCAAAGGCCATATGGAGTTTTTTCGGGCTAGACTTACCACTTTTTCAAAGTTGGTAGCCATGAAACCTTCTCCCATGTATCCTTCTGGAATTCCTTCAAACTTAATAGTATTGTTGTATTGAACCGGGCGCGACATGTTTGAGATTTTAGGTTTTATGTTTGATTAACAACCGTTGTTGTAATTCAGTTCATTTTTCGATGATAAAAATTAGTCTTCCCATTTCATTGCCCCTTTTTTGAAAATATAAACAAACCCTGACATGAAAGAAGCAACAAAAAATATTACTGCTACAAAGCCTTCCCAACCGAGTTGTTTAAAATTTACCGCATAAGGATAAAAGAAGATAACCTCTACATCAAACAAGACAAAGAGAATTGCTACAAGAAAATACTTAATAGCCATGGGTTGGCGAGCATTTCCTTTGATTTCAATTCCGCTTTCGAAGTTCTGTAGCTTGTCTGAAGTTTTACGTTTAGGTCCAAGCAAATCAGATCCCCAAATAATGGTAAAAACCAAGCCCAATGCAAAAATGATTTGAATGAAAATGGGCAAATAATTAGAAGCGTTGTTTACCTGGGCTTGAAGAAGATTAATGAACATCATTTTCGCATAAAAATTTGGTATGCAAAAATAAGATAGCTTAAGTAATATACAATGATGATTATCAAGAAATAAAAAACCGCTCCTGAAGGAAGCGGTTTAGAATGAATTAACTATACAGTGATTTTATTCCTCTGTTTTGGTTTCTTCAGCAGCATCGGCAGCAAGGGTGTCTTCAGCCGGAGCTTCTTCTACCGGAGCAGCAACTTTTTTAACTACAGGAACACTGCGATCCATACGCGCTTTTTTGTTGGCGCTTTGACGCTTAGCAACCTGAGCATCGTGCTCTGTACTCCATTTGGTGAATTTTTCCATTGCAGTAGCTTCATCAAATAAGCCCAAGCTCACTCCACGAAGAAGGTGCTTAAGGTAAAGTACTCCTTTGAACGAAAGAATGCGACGAACTGTGTCGGTTGGTTGAGCTCCTTTCTGAAGCCAATCCAATGCTTTCTGACGATCAACCAAAACTGTAGCAGGAACAGTCAATGGGTTGTAAGTACCTAATTTTTGAATGAATTTTCCATCACGCGGACTGCGTGCGTCGGCAACGACAATGAAGTAGAATGGTCTCTTCTTTGAGCCATGTCTTTGAAGTCTGATTTTAACAGCCATAAAAAATAGACATTTTTTTGGGTCGTGAACAATAGGGTTTATCCCTTAGAAAAGGGCAGGCAAAGATAGGGCGCTGTTTCTTTTTGACCAAAAAAATATCCCAATAAGTATAAATAACTTAAACGAAAAACTTCAAATTCATCAGCAACTGGGGCTGTTTGATATAGTTACTTGAATAGTATTCAATAGATAGGGGCAGAAATCACTAAAATCAATGAGCTTCTACAAATTACTTACCCATCA
>CANHMN010000004.1 GCA_947461645.1 Chitinophagaceae bacterium
ACAAGAGGAACAATCCTTTTAGACTTACTGCAGAGGCTTACTATAAAAACATGAAAGATGTTGTGCCCTATGATATAGACAATGTTAAGATCAGGTACAATGGTAGAAACAATGCAAAAGCCTATGCAACCGGTATTGAATTTCGTTTGTTTGGCGAACTCATCAAAGATGCAGAAAGCTGGTTTAGCTTAGCATTCATGCAAACCAAGGAGAACATTATCGATGACTACTATTATGATTACATCAATGCAAAAGGGGAGGTTATTAATGCCGGAACTGAAAACCAGGTAGCCATTGATTCTGTTAGGCAACAGATTGGTTTCTTAAGAAGGCCATCGGACAGGTTGATAACAGCCGGCTTGTTTTTACAAGATTATCTCGCAACAAACAAGAACTTTAAAGTGCATTTTAATTTTCTGTATGGCAGCAACATGCCCTATAACATTCCCAACAGCACGAGATACAGAAACAGTCTTATCATCAATTCCTACATTAGAGCTGACGTGGGCTTTAGTGCTCAGTTGTTGAAAGAAAAGAACCAAAGACGAAGCCATAGCCCATTTAAATCGGCCGAAAACATTTGGGTATCGCTGGAAGTATTCAACCTGATTAACAAAGAAAACACCATTTCTTATCAGCTTATCAAGGACTTTGCCAACAATACCTATGCCCTACCCAACCGACTCACCCCAAGAATGTTAAATTTGAAATTGATAACAAGGTTTTAGATAGTTTAGGGTTTAGGAGTTTAGGAGTTTAGGGTTTAGGAGTTTAGGGTTTAGGGTTTAGGAGTTTAGGGTTTAGGAGTTGAACTATAAACTTCTAAACTTTAAACCTCTAACAACATTGTTAATAACTATTTTGGCACGATATTGAATATTAATAATTAAATTTGAAATACACACAACCCTATTTTCTAATGCTGCTGATTGTTGTAGTTCAGCGATAAAACCTTAACCCTTTGACTGAATCCATCATCAACCTGGAAACCGTTAATCCCATTGATTTTTTTGGCGTAAACAACGGAAAACTGGATATCCTCAAAAAGAAATTCCCTTTACTGAAAATACTCAGCCGAGGCACACAAATCAAACTAAGTGGCGCTCCTGAACACATAGATGCTGCCAAAGAGAAAATCGAACTTCTCGTTCAATACCTCGAACGCAATGGACAAATGAGTGAAAATTATTTTGAACAGATACTTGGAGGTGACGATGAAAAAAGCGTAGACAATTTTCTGGATAGAAACCCCAATGATGTTCTTGTATTTGGCCCCAACGGAAAGACAGTAAGAGCAAGAACTGCCAATCAAAAAATGATGGTGAATGCCTGCGATAAAAACGACATCGTATTTGCTATTGGTCCTGCAGGAACAGGAAAAACATACACAGCTGTAGCATTGGCCGTAAGAGCGCTAAAAAACAAATTGGTGAAAAAAATCATTCTTACAAGACCTGCAGTTGAAGCAGGTGAAAGTCTTGGTTTTCTGCCCGGCGACCTTAAAGAAAAAATTGATCCCTACTTAAGGCCATTGTATGACGCATTGGATGATATGATTCCTGCAGACAAACTGGGCTATTACATGAGCACCAGAACCATTGAAATTGCTCCTTTGGCTTACATGAGAGGCCGCACTCTTGACAATGCGTTCATCATACTCGACGAGGCACAAAACACTAACGATCTTCAAATCAAAATGTTCCTTACACGTATAGGCCCTAACGCAAAAGCCATTATTACCGGCGACCCTACGCAGGTAGATCTTCCTAAAAACCAGCAAAGCGGCTTGTTTAAAGCTACAAGATTATTGAAAAACATTGATGGAATTTCCTATATCGAATTAGGAGAAGAAGATGTGGTAAGACACCGATTGGTCAAAGCAATCATTAAAGCCTACAACAAGGAAGACGAAAAAAACAGCAAGGAAAACAAACAACATGAAGCAAACAAATTGGATGATAAAAACAACAAATCGGGCCAATAAATCCGGGTTTAAACCTAATAATACCTTTGCATCCCAATTGCTGTTTAGCCAAATTATCCTGCTGATAATTTTATGCTTTTCAGCTTGTAAAGAAAAGGAGGAAAGACCTACTACGTCTATGGACACCGCCAGACTGTTTATCGAATCAAGTTTAAACGGAGATTTCAAGACTGCCGAAAGTCTTCTCCTGAAAAATCCATCCAATCAGGATTGGTACAAAACGTTTGAGATTTATTACCAAAAATTAAGTCCGAACGAAAAAGAAAAATACAAACATACCAACTACCAAATCAATTCCTTAAAAGAAGTGAACGACTCTCTTTGTATGATCAACTTCTCCAACGATTACCTAAATAAACCGATGGAAATGAGATTGATTAAAAGAGATAATAACTGGATGGTAGATTTTTCCTACTCCTACGAAAACAATAAAATGCTGCAATAAAATGTTCAAAAACGCATTGATAGTTGGATTGGGAGGGGCTCTAGGAACAATTGTTAGGTTTCTGATTTCCCATGCCACGAAAAACGTATCCACACACTGGATAACGCTCTTCATCAATTTAGCAGGCTGTTTTTTGATAGGCTTGCTCTTTGGACATTTTAAACCCGATGAATTAGGCCCTACTCAAAAATTATTTTTGACAACAGGATTTTGCGGAGGCTTCACAACATTTTCAGCATTTAGCTTAGAGAATATTCAATTAATGCAAGAAGGAAAATATCCTGTTGCTTTGCTTTACACTGCTTTAAGCATTATTGGCGGCTTTGCACTAACCTTTGCGGGTTATAAACTCTTTAATTCGTAAACCTATTTTAACCATTGGAAAACATTACAAAGAACATTTCCCATCCCTGGCATGGCATTATAGCCGGAGCGCAAACGCCGAAAATGGTGAACGCGCTAATTGAAATACCAAAGGGCAGCAGATGCAAGTATGAGGTGGACAAAAGCAGTGGCTTACTTAAATTAGACAGAATAATCTATTCTTCCTTTCATTACCCTGTTAATTACGGCTTTATACCACAAACACTTGGCGATGACGGCGACCCTTTGGATATACTGGTAATTTGCAGCGAGAGCATACAGCCGCTTTGTTTGTCAGAAGCCAAGGTTATTGGTAACATGCAGATGATTGATAGCGGAAAAGCGGATGACAAAATAATTGCTGTTGCATCCGGCGACCCACAATTCTCGCATATTGAAGAAATCACTCAGCTACCCGAACATTTTTTATTGATGCTCAAAAATTATTTTGAACAATACAAAGTATTGGAAAACAAAAAAGTGGAAATCAATGAATTTCAAACTAAGGAAAAGGCATGGCAAGTAGTGAACGATGCCATTGATCTGTACCTTCAGCAATTTAAAAATCATGACACCTCTAAATAAGAAAAAGATGGACATGCAAACCATTGGCATACTGATAGCCCTCGGAATGGCTACGGGAGCCCTAAGCTCTGTTGTTGGCGTTGGCGGCGGAATCATTCTTGTTCCTGCGCTTATTTACATTTTTGGCTATCCTCAAATGGATGCACAGGGAGTTTCATTGGCACTATTGATGTTTCCTGTTGGAATGCTTGGCGTTATACAGTATTATAAAGCAGGACATGTCAACTTCAACATTGTTGGAATAATAGCCATAGGATTCGTTATAGGAAGCTTTTTTGGAAGCAAGTTTGCCCTATCCCTTCCACAAGACATAATAAAGAAAGTCTTTGCCATACTAATGCTCGTAATTGCAATAAAAATGCTTTTTTTCGATCAAAAGAAACCTGTTGAAACCAACACAAGCCTAATTAAATAAGCCATTGATTTTTAGTTCAACTTGCGTTTGAACTAAAGCACTTCCCCTTAGTATTTTATCGCCTGTTTTTGCTGGGTGAATAATCTCCTTAATCACAGGATAGCTCCTTCCCCGAACCTGAAAAAGGTTTAAGGATTACTCATGTACACCCTTCTTTTCGGAGGGAATCTTTTCAGGAGCAGGACCTAAGCATATCTATAAGCACAAAAAACAAAAAGGTTACTAAGCCTACAATAATTTCGTTTCTGTACTTTTTATGGAAAGGAAGTAATGGTTTCTCCTCTTTCATATTTATTGAATTAAACTCCTGTTTTGGTTTTGCAGAAGCATAAGTGCAAGAGTTTACAAATGTATGTTATTTAAAAAGCAGCTGGCTGAGTGTAAACAAAAAAAGCGGGGCTGAAAAATCAGCCCCGCGTTAAGCAAAAAAGTATGTAGAAAATTAGTTCGATTTGATATCGATAGTGTTCTTGTCGCCACCACCAATTTCGCAATTGGTAGAGATTCTATCAGCACTGATACCTTCTTTTTGTACCAAATGTGCTTTAACAGCATCAGTTCTTTGTTGACAAACAGCTTGAGATGCTTTAGAAGCTTCAGGATATCCATTGATAGTTACTGTACAAGTTGGATTAGCTTTCAACTTAGAAGCTACTGAAGTTAACATTGCTTTAGCATCACTAGTAAGTGAAGCGCTGTTTCCTTTGAATGAAAGACTTGGGTAGTCAGAAGGACATTCAACAACAGTTGCATTTGCTTTAGCATTTTTGCAGCACTCAGGCTCTGGGCATTTACCTACACCATCAGCATCAACAGGCAAACACTCAGTTGGAGTTACCATTTGCTTGTCTTTGAAATCTGCAATACCATCACCGTCAGTATCTCTTGCTACACCATGAGAATCAACAGAAGCACCTGCAGGTGTGTTCTGCTCACGATCCAATTGATCGATAATTCCGTCGCCATCAGCATCATCAAACTTAGGCTTAGGCAAGTTCATGTGCTTAGGATTGTTAACTTCTCCATATACATAATCCAATGGGTTAATCCACCACAATGGCTCAACTGATTTTGAACCTAGATTTACGTTCAAACCAAGAGAAAGAAAATTATAAGTATCGAAGTTTGGAGAAAGAGATGCATCGCCTGAAGCATGCTCTTGCCAGTATTGACCATCCAATAAATCGTCATGAACGAATGTATGGCGATCTTCCAAAGCTATGTTGATTCTTTTTGAAATTTTGTAAGCAACTCCACCCAAAACAGTTGTTGAAAAAGCAAGGGTTTGATTTCCCAATTGAGCTCTTGATTCGCCATGAGATTGAGCAGCTTGCTCATAAGTACCGTCCATTCCTGCTTTTAACGCTTTTAGTATGTCCTTTCTTGAACCATACCCTGCAGCATTATACTTTGCATAAGTGTCATTAAACAACTGAGCATAGTTTGTACCGTTTGCTTCATTTGCTGCATTTATTCTTGTTTCATATGCAGATGCTCCGATACCTGCACCAAAGTAAACCACAAATTTGGATTTATTTTGATGGAACTTGATGTTATTAAGTGAAATAATTCCTTGTAAACTCAATTCCTGAGTTTTGTTTTTGTAGTTATAATAAACAACATCATCATTGGCCTTGTAACCATTTGATGTTAGTGCAGTATTCTTTCCGAAGTTAGTTGCACCATTCCAGTTCAAACCTTTTGCAGTACCGTTGGTGTATTGCATTCTAAGTGAGAAAGCATAACCTAATGATTTTCTAACGTGCGCAGAAAAACCAAATGTCGGATATACAGATGAAACGTCACCTATAACAGTAAATTGACCTCCAGACACACCCACTTCCCACATGTCTCTTGGCTTAGCCGGAAAGTTGTTGGTATGTGCCATGAATTCTCTTTGTTGCACTTTACCTTTGGCAGGAACAACTGAAGAATCGAATACACTGTATCCGCTTGAATTTTGCTGGGCGAATGCTGACCCTGAAATAAACAGGACAATCGCTAAAAATAGTTTGTACTTTTTGCTTTGCATAACTTGATGGTTGATAATTTTCTAAATATACAATATTTTACTACGCGAAGTTATTTAACGAATCGATAATAGCCAAAAATATTTCCACCTAAATTTAAAAGAAATTTAATGTTTATTTTTTATTTACATATAAATTATTGAAAACCCTAAGAATGGAAACTGAATGCTTTTTATGAAATAACCAGAATCAGCACCAAATTCGGGTATTTTTGTTTTGCTAGGTATTACTTGTAACTTGCACCTCCTGCAATGGATTCCATCAAGAAAGTCATATCTACTGAGCTAAAAAACTTCGAATCGAAGTTTGCCGATGCCATGAAAAGCGATACCCCGCTTGTTGACAGCATCATGAAATACATCATCAAAAGAAAAGGCAAGCAGATACGCCCTATGTTCGTTTTCTTGTCTGCCAAACTTCATGGAGCCGTTAATGAAAGCACCTACCGTGCCGCAGCTCTGGTTGAATTGTTGCACACCGCCACCCTTGTTCATGATGATGTGGTTGATGAATCCACAGAAAGAAGAGGTTTTTTGTCAATCAACGCCATCTGGAAAAACAAAATTGCAGTATTAGTAGGCGACTACCTGCTTTCAAAAGGCTTACTCCTTTCTACTTCTAATAGTGATTACGAACAATTGCATATCCTCTCCGAAGCCGTTAGGGAAATGAGCGAAGGTGAATTGCTTCAAATTGAAAAAACAAGAAAGCTGAATTTGAAAGAGGATATCTATTTCGAAATCGTCAGAAAAAAAACGGCTTCGCTTCTCTCTTCTGCCTGTGCTATTGGAACCTTCAGCTCTACTCAAAACAAAGAGCTCACAGCCCAAATGAAATTGTTCGGAGAAAAAACAGGTATAGCATTTCAGATAAAAGACGACTTGCTCGACTTTGGAAACGACAACATTGGAAAACCGAAAGCCAATGACATCAAAGAAAAAAAGATGACCCTTCCGCTTATTTACACGCTTAACAAAGTGGAAAAAAGCACCAAAAGGAAGTTGATATACATCATCAAAAATGAAAACAAAAATCCAGACTCCGTTAAATTTGTAATTGATGAAGTAATCAAGTGCGGTGGCTTGATCTATGCAAATGAAAAAATGATCGAACACAAAAACGCAGCACTGCAACTGCTTCGTCAGTTCCCTTCCAATGAAATCAGAAGTGCATTGGAAGAACTCGTTGAATACACCACAGAAAGAAAATATTGACCGTGAACAAAAGATGGCAAATTAAACCTCGAGACGAATCAAAGATTTCCGCTCTCAAGGACGTTCTGAACATCAATGAAAACCTTTGCCATATTCTTACTTCAAGAGGACTTACAACATACGAAGAAGCCAAAAACTTTTTCAGGCCATCACTAAACGACCTACACGATCCCTTTTTGATGAAGGACATGCAAAAAGCGGTAAACCGAATTGAAAAAGCAATAGTTCATCAAGAAAAAATCTTGGTTTTCGGCGACTACGATGTTGATGGCACTACAGCTGTTGCATCAATGTATAGGTTTATCTGCTCGATACATAACCCCGCAAAAACTGAATATTACATTCCACATCGTTACAAAGAAGGCTATGGCGTAAGCAAAGCGGGTATTGATTTTGCTCACGAGAATTATTTCAGCCTCATCATCTGCCTGGATTGCGGCATCAAGTCTGTTGAGCTCATCGCTTATGCAAAATCTTTAAATATTGATTTCATTGTTGCAGACCATCACCTTCCTGATAATAATTTACCTGAAGCTGCGGCCATTCTCAATCCCAAACAAACCGATTGCCCCTACCCTTACAAAGACCTTTGCGGTTGTGGAATAGGATTCAAATTAATGTCAGCACTTGCCCAACATTTCAACTTGGACGAAGGCGCCTATTTAAACTACATCGATTTGGTTGCAGTTGCTATCGCAGCAGACATTGTACCGCTGACCGGCGAAAACAGAATTCTTGCCTATTATGGTTTAAAAAAAATAAATGAAAACCCTTCGCCAGGAATAGAAGCTTTGGTAACAATGGGTAATGCTAAAAAACCACTCAACATCAGCAATGTGGTATTTATCATTGCGCCAAGAGTGAATGCCGCCGGCAGAATGGATGATGCGCGAAAGGCAGTGGAATTGTTTATTCAAACGAATATTGACCAAGCCTTTGAAATGGCAAAACCACTGCAATCAGACAATACCGACCGAAAAGAAATTGATAAAACCATTACCGAAGAAGCCCTAAACCTTATTGAATCCGACCCTTCATTCACCGAAAAGAAATCTTGTGTGTTGTTTAAAGAAGACTGGCACAAAGGGGTTGTTGGCATTGTAGCTTCAAGGGTTATTGAACACCATTACAAACCAACCATTGTGCTTACCCAAAGCAACAATATCATAACCGGAAGCGCAAGAAGCGTGAAAGGTTTCAATTTATTTGAAGCCATTTATGCTTGCAGAGAACATCTCCTCCATTATGGCGGACACTTTGCAGCAGCTGGCCTTTCCCTCCTACCAGAAAACCTTAACGTCTTTGTTGAAAAATTTGAATCGGTAGTAGGCAGTAGTATAGAAGAACATATGCTGGTTCCGGAAATAGAAATAGAGTGTGAGATAGAACTGAATGACATCAACTACAGCATGTTTAACATCATTCGTCAGCTTGAACCTTTCGGACCTGAAAACATGAAGCCGCTATTTCTGACTAAAAGTATAAAAGATAACGGTTACGCCAAGCTGCTGAAAGAAAAACACATCAAATTCAGTGCAACAAAGAATGGTGTTAAATTCGATGCCATCGCTTTTAACATGGCGCATAAGTTTGATGCTTTTAAAAACAACACCTCTATCGACATTGTTTATACCCTTGAGGAAAATGATTACATGGGAAACAAAAGCCTACAATTGAACATTGTAGATTTCAGACCATCTGATACAAATTAAAAAGCGACCTCCATAAGAGGCCGCTTTGTTTTAGGAATATAGTTCGAACCTAACGATTATTTTACTTCCAGCAATTCCACACTTCTGTTGATGAATTGCGTAAGACTGCTTCCTTTTAATAATCCTTGAGAAAGCAATGCAAGATCTGCAAGGTTTTTTATCAGCTTTTCCTGTTTTTGCTCATCTTTTTCGGATAGGATATTTTTGAAAATCGGATGGTTTCCATTTACGGTAAGATTCACCTCGTCAGGCATATTTGCATACCAAGATGCCATTCCTCCACCAATAGCCGCCATGTCTTTCATCCTCCTCATCATCTCAGGGCGTGTAGCCGTTACCGGCACAACCTTTTCACCTAGTCCTTTTACCTCAATATTGATGTGCATGCCTTCAACCGGCTTATCAAACATGGTTTTGAGTTTTTCAGCTTCTTCTTTTGACAATACACTTTCATTTTGCTCAGCTTTGTCTATAAGGTTTTCTGTAATGTCTGAATCAACCCTTACAAACTGCGTATTTTCCCACTTCATTTCCATGCTGTTAATGAAAGAAGCATCCACCAGAGTTTCCATCTTCACTACAACATAACCTTTATCAGTTGCCTGTTGAATAAATACATCCTGCTGAATGGGATTGGTGGTATAGAGAAGTACTTGTTTGCCGTCTTTGTTTTTTTGCAAAGTCTCAGTTGCCACTTTGTATTCTTCAAGTGTATGGAACTTTTCGGCGGTATCTTCCATCACAAAAAACTTGTTGGCTTTATCTAGAAACTTATCATCAGTCATCATGCCGTATTTCACAAATAAACCGAGACTCTCCCATTTTTCCTGAAAAGCATTTCTGTCGTTTTTAAAAATCTCTTCCAATTTGTCGGCTACCTTCTTAGTTATATGGGCATTGATTTTCTTAACGTTAGGATCTCCCTGCAAATAACTTCTGCTCACATTCAAAGGAATATCCGGACTATCGATTACACCATGCAACAACATCAAAAATTCAGGAACAATATCTTTCACTTCGTCTGTAACAAACACCTGATTGGAATACAATTGGATTTTATCCTTTTGAATTTCATAGCTCTGTTTGATTTTGGGGAAGTAAAGGATCCCAGTAAGATTGAATGGATAGTCTACATTTAGATGAATCCAAAATAAAGGCGGCTCACCAAAAGGATACAATTCTTTATAGAAATTTTGGTAATCCTCATCAGTTAATTCAGAAGGCTTCTTCGTCCACGCCGGAGAAGGATTGTTGATTTGTTTGTCTTCAAAAAAGATAGGTACTGGCAGAAACTTGCAAAACTTTTGCAACACCGTTTGAATTCTCGACGGCTCCAAAAACTCTTCACTCTCTTCGTTCAGATGCATCACAATAGAAGTACCTCGGTCTGCTTTTTCATTTTCCTCCAAACTAAATGACGGACTGCCATCACACTCCCACTTTACTGCGGGCGTATTTTCTTTATAGCTTTTGGTAATAACTTCCACTTTGGAGCTAACCATAAAAGAACTGTAAAAACCTAATCCAAAATGACCAATAATATTTGCCTCGTTTTGTCCTTTGTATTTCTGTAAAAATTCCTCAGCTCCGCTGAAAGCCACCTGATTAAGGTACTTATCAACCTCTTCACCTGTCATTCCGATTCCTTTATCGGAAATCGTCAAAGTTTTTTTCTCCTTATCAATGATAACATCGATACGCAATTCTCCCAGTTCTCCCTTCATCTCTCCAATGGAAGAAAGTGTTTTCAGTTTTTGGGAGGCATCAACTGCATTACTGACAAGCTCTCTGATAAAAATGTCATGCTCACTGTATAGAAACTTTTTAATAATCGGAAATATGTTTTCCGTTTGAACCCTTATGTTACCTTTTTGCATATAAAACAGTTTTTAATGTACATTTCAAAATCAATACCAACTGCAGATCTGCTGTCAGGATGACACATCTACCGACAAAAAAAGGGAGCCGAAGCTCCCTTAAATATTGAAATGAGATTAATTATTGAACAATAACTGGCTTTTCGATTCTGAAGTCAGGGCTTGCCACCTGAAGCACGTGAAGTCCTGGTGCAAGGTTGGTCGGAATCGTTATAGACTTGCTGATGAAATTAACCTGAGCAGTTACAAATTGTTCAAACACCAATTGTCCAGCACTGTTAAACAATCTGATTCCATAATCCTGAGCGGGCTTAATACCACTTAAAGTAACGATCATGCTACCACCTCTCTGAACTGGATTAGGATTAACTGTCAACCCGGTATTGATAGTGCCTGTGTAGAATAATTTTTGCTCACCATAAACAAAATTACCTCCGTTGTTGGCATAAGCCCTATAATAGTAGGTGGTGTTTTGAATCAAGCCTGTAACAGAAACAGCATAACCTGATTGCAAACCTGTAGAAGAAGTTTTCGTAGAGTTGCCTGCAGGGAAATTCTGTACGGAACTGTATTCAATTCCCCACTCAGTTACTGCACCACCGCAACCACCAGATACTACAGCACCACGAAGTACTGCGCTGTTTGAAGTAATTGAGCTGCTATCTAAAGTGGTAACAGTCAAAGAAGAGGTTGTTCCCGAACCAGTTGCTGCAACTGTAGCCGTAGCTCCTCCACCTGAAATAGTAATATCGCCATTATAAATTTGTGCAGCAGTTGGGGTAAACTGAACATAAACAGTTGTTGCTGCCAATGTTCCACCTGTTTGACTAATCGTTAATGTTGAAGTATAGGTTCCTGTTGCAGATGAAGCAAATGCGAAACCTGCAAGTGGGCCAACAGTGATATCTCCTGCATTCAAGTCTGCTCCACTAATTTCGAAGCTATTGGCATTGCTCGTGGAGTTAACGCATACATCGCCAAATCCAGCCAATGTTGTTGCTGTTAATGATGGTGTTATAACAATTGGAGCTGTTGTAAAGGAAGCCTCCGAACTATATAGTGTACTCGAAGCCGTTACTGCATAAGCAACGTAATAGTAGGTAGTATTTGCCGTTAATCCAGACAAAGCAGATGTATAAGCCGAACCGGATAAATTGGTTGAAACAACCTGTGTTCCAGTACCAGGCGTGAAGCCACTTGTAGTGCTGTATTCAACACCATATGAAGTTGCATTTGTACATCCTATGGTTAATGTCCCTCCGGCATTGGCTGTAGTGGTTGTAATACCTGTAACAGTGGAAGTGGTTATGGTTGTTTCACTAACACCAGCACCGGAAGCTGCAACAGCGACAGCATTAGCACCTCCACCGGAAACGGTAATGTTGCCATTATATGACTGAACAGCGGTTGGGGTGAAGTTAACGTAGATGCTTGTTGATGCAAGAGTTCCTGTTTGAGCTACTGTTGCAGTTGCAGAATATGGACCTGCGGAAGCAGTTGAAAAAGTAAAGCCTGTTAATGGACCTACAGTGATGTCTCCTGAGGTAAGATTAGAGCCGCTGATGGTAAAAGAACCTGACGCGGTTGTATTTATGCAAACGTTACCAAAAGCAGTAAGATTACCTGCCGTGATGGTAGGATTTGTTGTTGCTCCGCAAATGTTTACTGGAGAAGCACTGTTTCTTGGCAATGGAGCTCCATTGGTAAAATCAGCCTGGTTGTTGTCGGTATCATCGCAACCATTGTTGTTCCTGTAAGCAGCGGTAATGCTGTCCAATCCGGCTGCAGCTACCGTTTCAAACTCAAGTGCTGTTCCGTATCCAACAAAATCAATTACTGCAGTTGCTGGCTGTCCGGCAAGATTAACAGAATCCAACATGGCGCTTGTACCTAAGGCAACTTTACCATTATTTTTAGACATGGCAAAAGAGAAGAAATGGTCTGCAGCAACGGGTAATTGAGCACCTACCATTGTATCTGCAGGATTATTGGCTACCAGCAAATAGCCCCCAGCAGGAATTATTGTACCTGCAGGGAAAGAGAACCTGTTACCAGAGAAAGAACCCAATACACCTGCTCTTGAACCATATAGCAATTTAAATCCTGAAATGTCCTGAGCTGTATTTGCTTTGTTGTGCAATTCAACGTAATCGGCTTTGTATGTTGGTTGTGCGCCACCTGAAGGACCTGAACCTCCTCCACCATAAATCTGACTGATCACCACTTCAGCTGATGATGCTGATTGTGGAGGAGTGGTGAAGCTAGATTGTGTTCCATTTACAGTTCCGGAAGTTGTAATCGCATAAGCTATAAAATAGTAAGTAGTATTTGGGGTAAGTCCTGTAATTGCTGACGAGAAAGACGTTCCCGACAAATTGGTTGAAGCTATAACAGTACCTGTACCTGGTGTAAAACCGCTTGTTGTACTGTACTCAAAACCATAACTTGATGCTGTAGCACAACCCTGAGCAAGTGTTCCGCCCAAAGTAGCACCAGAGATACTAACTCCAGTTGCAGATCCTGTTGTTACCGTTGTATTGCTAACCCCTGTACCAACAGCAGCAACGTTTAGGGCATTTGCACCACCACCCGATACTGATATGTTACCATTATAGGATTGTGCGGCAGTTGGAGTGAAGTATACATAGATAGTTGTTGAAGCAAGCGTACCGGTTTGAGCTACAGTTACAGTAGCTGTATAAGGCCCTGCAGAAGCAGTAGAGAAAGTATAACCTGTTAACGGACCAACCGTAATGTTTCCTGCAGTTAGGTTAGTTCCTGAAATAGAGAATGAACCAGATGCAGGAGTTGGATTGGTGATACAAACGTTTCCAAAGGAAGCTAGGGATGTTGATGCCAAGACAGGGTTGGTAGCAGACCCGCAAATGAAAACAGGCGTTGCACTGTTTCTTGGATTAGGCGCACCTATGGTGAAATCTGAGCTATTTTGATTGGTATCATCACATCCATTGTTGTTACGAAGTGCAGCACTAGTATTGGTTGTAGCTCCTGCCGCAGTTGAACCTTCATACTCCGTAGCTGTGCCATAACCAATGAAATCCACAACTGCACCTGTAGGCTGATCAGCCAACAATGCAGAATCAACCAAGGCAGAAGTGCCCAGCACAATTTTTCCCTTTGTTGCACTCATTGCGAATCGAAAGTAGAAGTCTCTCGTTACAGTAAGTTGGGGATTAGCACCTCCCGCCAAACCTGAGTCAGCCAATAATAAATAACCTCCTGGAGGTATAGTAGTGTTTGCTGGAAATGTAAATCTATTACTTTGCTGCCCTCCTAAAACCCCGCCAGAAGATCCATAAGCAAGTTTGAAACCAGAAATGTCTTGAACAACTGAGCTTATATTGTGCAACTCAACATAATCACAATTGAATGTAGTGGTTGATGTTGGAGCCCCACCTCCACCATAAATCTGACTGATCACTACAGTGGTAGATTGAGAATAAGCAAAGAAGGAAGCAAGTAAAAACAAAAGCGTAAAAATCTTCTTCATATTTGTTGTTTTAATTAATTTTCTTGTTGAATTATCTTCCAAATAGAATGAGGCTGCAAGTTACGGCAACCTCATCATATTTGCTATATATTAAATAAACTACTATTGAACATCGTTGGCATTCCTCATCGATATTTGCTTAGTACTTGTTGTTGATGTAAAGATTTTGATATGACCGGTCCAAGTTCTTGACCCTGCTGGAAGTGGGCTATTGGCAAACAGCGCAGTTGTTGACGTACGTAAAACAATAGTGCCCGAGGCATCAGTGAGGTTATTGTTGCCAGAGAAAGTAGCATTTCCTGATGCAGTTGCATTTAGTACCCTCACCAAACTTCCCTCAAGATTCGAGGGTGAACCCAATGGCGCATCCAAAGAGGCATTCAATTCTGCAATGGTTTTAACCAACGGAGTTACCGTTCTTCCGGATGCTATTACAGCTGGATAAGGTGCTCCAAATGGTTTTTTAACCTCCAATATTCCTCTGTAGAAAATCAGAGAATCGTTGGTAATATTTAAAGAAATAGAATCTCCAATTACAAATGGAATAGTTCCGCCGTAGTATAAGGTGATAGCAGCGGTTTCATCCTGAATAATCACCGCTCCTGCTGAAATGTTTTTCTGTACTGCGTCTGAAGTTACCACCCCGCGGATAGAAGCCGGTGTGGTCAATTTGATGTCTGCATTGTTGTAAAGCGCCCTCAAAGCAGCAATGGTAATACGTGGGTCGGTTGCTCCACCACCACCTCCACCACCTGTAGAGCCGCATCTGTCACCGTAAAACTTTACATCATTGGTATCTCTTATAATCAACTGCTTGGTGGCTGATCCAAAACTTGATTTGTAGATGGTATAAACCGCAGTTAAGCTACCATTGCCTTTTGGCAATTTTACACCGGCAAAATTGGAGTAGGCACTGGTACGAACCGTTGGCCTTACATTACTGTTACAGCCAGTCGAGACTAATCTGTTTTGTGTGCTTTTGTATGCAGAAGTATCAGAGTATGTCTTTGCAGTATCTGCTGCAACAAATTCATACCCTTCAAGTTTTACCAATGCATTAATGTATCTGTCATTCAAAGCTGTTCCCAAATCATTGATGTTAACTGTGATTGGTTCAACAGGATTATTGATTGATCCACCTACAATATATTGACTGATTAATGCGCCTGGAATAGCTTCAATGCTTGGCGTACCACCAACTACAGCAGAAACGCCCAATTGCATGTTGCCAAAATAATCAGAAAGGGTTAATCCTTTACACTTTACATAAATCCTTCTTCCTACAGGATAACTGGTGTACAAACTGCTTGCATCAAGCATTATTTGCATCGCACCTGTAGAGTCTTGTATAAAAAGTTGCTTGTAAAAGTTACCGCTCTTGTCGTTGGCAACTACAATACCGGATATAATTACATCCTGGTTGATGACATCCAAAGCTCCTGAAATAGTGTGGTAGGTTTTCAAACCTTGTATACTGGTATTGGGAACAATGTTCACATCATCAGTTGGACCTACTGGCTGGTCAAAGTTCTTTTTACAAGAAAGATTGATTACTGCTGTGAAGGAGACAACAGCAAGGGTAAAAAACAATTTAGATAGGCTATTCATATTGGTTGTTTTTAAAGTAAATGATTAGAAGCGTAAAGCAACGCTGGTGAAGAAATTGATTCCGTATGCAAAAAATCTTCTATCGGGGAATTTGTTTACATTTTTCTCCTCGAAGTCAAACCTTAACTGCTCAAAACCTCCCGATACTACATTTTGGTTGTTCAGCAAGTTGTTGATGCCAAGGTTGAAAACCATAAAAGTCCTTTTCTGCAAACTTTTAAATTTCTTGCTCATCAACCAGGAATATCCTGCAAAAAGATCAACGGTATATTGAGAAGGAAGTTGTGTTTGGTTGATGATATCGTTCCACAATGGCGATCCTTGCTCTACTCCGTTAACAGCACTTTCAGAACGTCTTACCGGATTGAAATCAAGATACATCTTGTCGAAATAATTAACATTCAAGTTTACAAACCAAAACTTGGGTGACCTGTAATCAAGACCCAGCGTAAATGCATTTTGAGGAGTTGGTACATAAAAATTCTTTGAGTAAACCGTTACGTTGTCATCTACCAATTGCGCACTGTTGTCAACAGTTACTGTAGCATTTTGACGAGTGGTGTATTTATGGTCGCCAATAGCTGCTGCACCAACAAGACTAAGCCCTTTGTAAATTTTAGCCTCGGTACCAAATTCAAGCCCTTTGTGCTCTTTGCCTATGTTGTTGATGGCATAATTGACGAAGTTATTGAACTCATCGCTGTAAAAGGTAATTACATTCATTTGGTTTTTGAAGCTGGTATAATAACCGGTAGCCCTGAATTTAACCCTAGGCGCATTCAACACATAACCTGCCTCAATGGAACCGACTTCTTCAGCTTGAATATCGTCCTGAACAAAATCTCTTGTTCTTGGAGCTATAAAAGCATTTTCGAAGAAGGGTGCTCTTAACATGTAAGAAGCATTACTGAAAACATAATTTCTTCCGTCGATTTTATATGTTGCACCTCCTTTGAAGGAAGGCAAGAAAAAATTGTACGTTGTTGATTTGCCAAAGGAATTGTTGGGGAACAATCCGCTTTTCACGTTACCGTTTCTGAAAAAACTAGTGTACGAATATTCTGTGGCTAAAAAGGCATCAACATGCTTGGACTTAAACATGGTTTGCATCCAAAGGGCCGCTCTTTGTATGGAGATATCGTAATCGTAACCGAACTTATCACCAACCCTTAAAATTCTGTTGGGATTGTTTACGTCATTTTGAACTGCAGTTGGATTGGTGGGAAAATCTCTTTCGGCAAATTGGTTAACATCGAGGTAAAAGTCGCCGCCCAATAAATCGTTTAACTTTTTGTAGTAATTGTTATTCTGATACTGGTAATTAATCCCCCCTGAAAAACTTAAATTTTCTCTTATTGCAGCGTTTAAAGTTGTAGAAAGAACAACTTTGGTTGTATTAATTAGACGCTCTTCTAAAATGTAATGAGACCTCCTGCCTGAATAGTTGTTTCCTGAAATTCCATTGACATTGTTTACGGTTTCATAAGCCCCATAATTTACATTGTACATTTTGTTCCAGTTTATCTGACGCAGATTCACATCGTTACGCATGGCATCAAACAACCTGTCCCTAAGTGCAGGATCTTCCTGATAGCTTGGCAAGTACCTGTAATAATCTGGTCTTGGATCGGCAGCATTGTACCAATCCAAACCGGTAATTCCTCTGTTTCCAAAGGTTACAGATGCAGCTGAAAGCAAGGTCGTTTTATCATTAGGCTTCCATTCATAGGTTAATATTCCAATGGGCTGAAACGATTTAGCAACACTTGCATTTCTTTTAATGCCATTCTGATAACCCCAATAAGGATTGTAATAATTATCTCCTGATAAATCCCTCAACTCCTGAACTGAAGATCCTTGTCTTCCATTTTCTGTTGGTGTGGCAAATGCTACAAAAGAAAGCAAATTCTTGGCATTAATTCTCTTATCAACACCAACATAAAAGGAGTAGCCATCGTAGAATGTTCCATCTGCAAATCCTTCATCAGCCCATCTGCGTGATGCGGAAAAACTGAAAGCCCAGCCTTTATCATTCAATCCGGTTGAATGTGTAAACATAAAACGATGAACATAGTTTCTGTTAGACAATGCGTAGTTGATGCTTGTCTGCTTGCGTTGATAAGATGCGCGAGTATCCATGTTATTCAATCCACCCAAATCACCATAACCATAGGTTGTAGGCCTTAATCCCAGTGAATTGTCACGATTTCTTAGCACGTCATTCAATCCTCCCCACAAACCAAATGGTGTAAATCCATTATCTAGGTTTTCCATCGGAGCTCCGTTCATATAAGTACTGAAGAGATCCGCATCATAACCTCTGATTCTGAAACGAACTGCATTGAACTTGAAAGCTGCAGCATTGAAAAAAGGATCTCTACCTGCAGTAAGCATGGAGGATACGTTTTGGGCACTTCCGTCCTGACCGTCGTTTTCATCCAACGAAATAACCGGGATATTATCGCCAACATCTTCTTTTAGCTGTTCTAAAACAGTGGTATCTAATTGAGCAGGCGCATTCTGGTTATTTTGTTGAGCCAAACCGGTAGAAAGACAAGAAAGAAACGTCCCCAAAACAAGGACTGAAGTCTGCTTGATTTTTCTTAACATATAGAATGTTTAATTAAGCCGCCAAAGGTAGTATTCTCTTCGATTTAAGCGAAAAAAACTTTTGAATAAAAAGAAATAAACTATTTGGTGTAATGGCCAAATAGAGAAACCGAGGTTAATCGGACAATATGATAGATTTTTTTCGCATTAAAAGACTTTTGTTCGTTTTTATTTACCTAATGATGAAATAATTGAAAACAAACAATTTACATGTTTTAATTGCCTCAAGAGAAAGCGACATGCAGCGATTGTTTGAATTGATTTTTCTTTTACATCGCTTTATCTTTACCTTTACCTCTTAAAATTTACAAAACCAACATTCTCCAATTCTTATTCTATTTCAATGAAAAATAGCTCGATTGTTATCATCCTTCTTTTTACAACCCTTACAGCCCTTTCTCAAAAAAACAACTACAAGGTTGCACTCGTAGGTTTTTACAACCTTGAAAATTTATACGATACCGTTAACAATCCTGTAGTTGACGATGAAGAGTTTTTGCCTAGCAGTGAGCGCCACTACAACACCAGTGTTTATTTAGACAAAATTGACCGCATGTCTGATGTCATCTCTCAAATGGGAACAGATATTACACCCGATGGACTTGCACTACTGGGTGTTGCAGAAATTGAAAACGACACCGTTCTTACAGACCTCGCTAAAAGCGCGAAACTCAGAAGCAGAAAATGGAAATTCATTCATTACGATTCACCAGACAGAAGAGGTGTTGACGTAGCGCTATTTTACCATCCCAAATATTTTACCGTTCTCTACAGCAAACCACTTTTTGTTCAGTTGCCCGGTGGATCAAAAGATTCTTACTTTACGCGAGACATCCTATACGTTAAAGGCATATTGGATGGCGACACCGTTCATGTTTTTGTAAACCACTGGCCTTCAAGATCCGGAGGCGAGGAACGATCAATCCCTGCCAGAGCCGCCGCTGCAGCAACAGCTAAAAAATGTATCGACTCTTTGAATGCAGTAAATCCACTCTCCAAAGTTATACTGATGGGTGACCTTAATGATGATCCCGTTAGTCCAAGTCTCACAAAAGTTTTAGGGGCAAAAGGAAAAACAAGTGATGTGAAGATGAATGAAATGTTCAACCCTTGGACAGAAATGTACAAAGCAGGATTAGGGACTTCTCCCTATCAAGATGCCTGGGGCTTATTCGATCAGGTTTTGGTATCAGGCGCTTGGCTCAACAAAGAACAAGAAGGATACCACTACTACAAGCAAGTGCTTTTTAACAGAGAGTTTATGGTTCAAAAGACAGGCAGGTACAAAGGTTACACCAAAAGAACCTGGGACGGCATGACCTACAATTACGGATACAGCGATCACTTTCCGGTTTACCTAATGCTGCTGAAAAAAATAAGTAGTACTACAGGCAGTGCAACAAGTAGTGCCAATTGAGAGGCAGTTGATCCTATTCACTAATATCCTCATTACACAGGCTATGAATTATCAAAACTAGGTTCTCATCTAACGATGGGCTTCCCATAAATCTTCGTATTACATTCGTGGTAGTCAATACATCCATGCAACAATAATGTGCAATGTTGTGCAGGTTTAATTTCTGCACAACGGGGTTCTTTTCCCAATAAAGAGGAGCAACCATGCTTCCATCTATATCATTTTTGGAACCTTTTACACCCATCACTTTAGCCAATAATTTGAGTGAAGTGTAATTTTTATAATCACCGAACCGCCACCACTGAAAAGTATCCACTACGTTTATTTCCCATGGCTTCTTGTTTTGAAAATCCAAATAAGACGGAATCGTCATCCCGTTGACCAACAATCTTCTGCATATAAAAGGCAAATCAAATTCTCTGATGTTGTGTCCTGCAAACTTTATTGTTTCCTTTTGAGCAAATATCCCCTTCAGCTCTTGAAGAAATTCATTTAAAATTGATGTCTCATTATTACCATAAAAACTCCTTATAGAAAACATGTTGTTTCCCTCATCAACATAACCTATTCCAATACAAACAATTTTGGCAAACTCAGCTTTGGTTCCGGAACGAAGCCTGTATTGCTCAATAACATTCGCATCCGGATTGGCTTTTAAAACCTTCTCCGACCATAGCTCCTGCCAATCTTTATCCATGGTCTCAAAATCGGCATAC
>CANHMN010000005.1 GCA_947461645.1 Chitinophagaceae bacterium
AAAGCGGCCTTTTGCCTTTATAGTCTCTGTTGATTTCTTCGCCGAGTCTGGCTACCTGCTCATCAATCTGCTCAGCAGAAAAATAGGTATTGAATTTTTTATCGTGTACTTGAATAGAAGACATAGTGGCTATTATTTGGCAATGATTAATTGTTGTCCAACAGAAATACTCTCTGAATCCAAATCGTTCCAGGCTTTCAACTGTTCAACAGACACGTTGTATTTTTTGGCAATTCCGTATAAACCTTCTTTGGGTTTCACCTCATGAATTTTAGCTCCTTTGGTGCTTGAAACCTTGTTTTCAACTGTTCCTACGCCTGGTTTTAATCGCACCAATTTTCCTGGTGAAAGGATATCATCCTCCTTGAAATCGTTGTAGGCTAGCAATGAAGAAAGTTGAATACCGTTGAGTTGCGAAATCTGATAAACGGATTCCGATTCAGTAGTAGTGTAAGAAGCCAACTTACCTTCCTTTCTCTTAGGTTCAAGGTAAATCCAACTGCCTTCATCCAACAAACCATCTGTTTTATTATCATTGTAGTTGAGCAAATCGGTTAATGCGATTTGGTGTTTGGTTGCCACCGAAAGTAATGATGTTCCTTTCTCTGCGTAAACGACTTTCAATCCATTTAGTTTGGTTGCGCCGGGTAAAACTTTTTCTATTACGTTGCTTACTTTGTCAACGGTTTGCTTTACAATAGTTGGTGTATTGTTTTCCTCAACAGAAGCGCCCTCATTAAAATAAGTCGGTATCTCATCAACAGCTTCTTTCGTGAGTTCATTTAGCTTGTACTCTTCAATTGTTTTGATAAGGATTTTAGGATAATTGGGATTGGTGGCGTAGCCTGCTTTTTTCAAACCATAGGCCCAGCCTTTGTAATCTGCTGGATCAAGCCTGAACAAAAATGAATAGTGGTCTCTGCCTCTAAGAAAATTACTATGGTCGCGATAACTGTCTTCCGGACTGTCGTATTTTCTAAAGCACTCTCCTGCGGCATCATCATCATGAGAAACGGTCTGTCCGGTCCAAGTGTCTTTGCATTTTATTCCAAAGTGGTTGTTTGATTTTTTCACCAAAACACTGTTTCCGCTTTCTGTTTCCAAAATGCCTTGTGCAAGGGTAATGTCAGCAGGAACACCCATACGCTTCATTTCTGCAATGGCTATGCTTTTATAAGTATCAATGTATTGCTGTGGTGTTATCTTCTGCGCAAATACTTTAGTTAAGCCAACAAACCCAATTAGCAATAAAACTGCTTTTAACTTCATAAAATATTTTTTCAAATTGTTCTCAAAATATTACTTCAAAGAATCCTTTTTATTTTTTTCTGATGATGCTCAAACCATCACGAACAGTGAGTAAAACCACCTCTACCCTTGGGTCTTTAGCAACATGTTTGTTAAATGCATCTACAGCTTCAGCATTTTTCCCCTTAACAGGATTTTCCAATACTTGTCCGTGAAAAAGCACATTGTCGGCCAATATCCATCCGCCTTTTTTCAACAAGGGCAAAGTTAATTCGTAATAGGCAATATAGTTCACCTTGTCGGCATCAATAAAAACCAAATCCCAATTTTCTCCTAAAATCGGTATGATATCCATAGCATTACCAACATGAACCTTTATCTGTTGAGCCAAACCGGCCTTTTCAATAAAACCGCTTGCTGTTCGGGCGTCATCTTCCCTTATTTCTACAGTATGCAATTCGCCATTTTGTGCTAAACCCTTCGCCAGGCAAATCGCGCTGTAGCCGGTAAATGTTCCGATTTCCAAAACCTTTTTTGGAGCAATCATGCGACTGATTGTTTCCAAAAACTTGCCTTGAATTTTTCCACTAATCATGTGGGCTTTGGGGTGATGTTGCAGGGTAAAATCTTCTACAGACTGAAGTAACTCATCAACGTTTGTTGAAAATTGTTCAGCATAATCATTGGCAGTCTTTAAAATAAAATCAGCCATTGTTTATTGATGACTTTGTTTTGGAATGAGAAATAAGAAACAATCCCGCAAATGTTAAGATACCATTGATTAAGATAAGTTCGTTGCCAATTTTGTAGCCGTTAAATAAAGACGCAGAAAATTCATTTAATCCAAGGGAAATTTGAAGTTTCTTTTCATACCATTCAGGCGAAGCAAGCATGTCGAGCAAAACGGTCAACAATGGTGATGCAATGCAAACCAACGCAACCCATTTGGAACGAATGCCTTTTTGGGTAAGTATTCCAAAGGCAAATAACCCAAGCAATGGGCCATAGGTAAAACCGGCAAGTTTCAGGATTAAGTCAACAATCAATTTATCGTTGATGGCTTTGAAAACTAGCACCATGATAAAAAACAAAAAGGCGAAACTGAAATGAACCTTTAACCTTGTTTTCTTTTTGTTCGCTTCTGATGCTTCATTTGCATTGATGTTCATGATGTCAATACAAAAACTGGATGTAAGTGAAGTGATGGCGCCATCCACACTAGGGAAGAGTGCAGAAATAAGAGCAATGATAAACAACACACCAATTCCGGCTGCGAATGGGCTGCTTAAGGCAACTGTAGGAAAAAGATCATCGGGAGGCACATTGATTCCGATTCTATCCGCATAGATGTAGAGCACTCCTCCAAGAAAAAGAAAAAGTAAATTCACCAACATCAATACCGCTGTGAACGACATCATGTTCTTTTGAGAATCTTTCAGGTTTTTAACACTGATGTTCTTTTGCATCATCTCCTGGTCAAGTCCTGTCATGGCAATGGCAATAAACATGCCGCCAACAATGTGTTTCAAGAAAAAAGAGCCTGCTTTAGGATCAGTATTGAAAACACGCGTGTAACCTTTAGCCTGAATAAGCTCAAACGCACCTTGAAAGTCTGCACCAAGACTGTTGATAATGGCGATTAGACAAACCACCAATCCCAAAAGCATACCGGTAGTTTGTAAGGTATCGGTGTAAATAATGGTTTTTACTCCTCCTTCAAAAGTATAGAGTAAGATCATCAGCAAAATGACAAATGTTGTGGCAACAAATGGCACGCCCATACTGTCGAGTATAAACAACTGAAGAATATTGATAACGAGGTACAATCTTGCTGTTGCACCTACCACTCTCGATAAAATAAAAAAACTTGCACCAACCTTGTGTGCTTGCGTACCAAAACGTTGAGAGAGATAGGTGTAAATGCTGGTCAAATTAAGTCGGTAATAAAGTGGCAGCAATACAAAAGCGATAACCAAATAACCAAGCAGATAGCCTAAGACAACCTGGAAATAATAAAAATTTCCTGCCCCTACTCCTCCCGGAACACTAACAAAGGTTACGCCACTCAAGGAGGTGCCAATCATTCCGAAAGCCACCAGCATCCAATTGCTTTTTTTGTTCCCTATAAAAAAGGATTCATTGTTAGAACCCTTCGAAGTAAACCAAGCAACCCCGAGCAGCAACAAAAAATAGCCCACAACAAAGGAAAAAAGGATGACAGGAGACATGAAAAAAGATTTAACGGGAATAGATGGCTGAAATTAATTAAAAAATCAAAGCCGCAATACTTTGTTGTTGGAGAAAAGGAGGTTATTTTTTCTGAAAGAGAGCAATATGGTACCCTGCACGAATAACGGGTACATTTCTTCTCAGGTTGTCTTTGTAAGGCGAATAAAAATCATCCCCCAAATCCCATAAAACGGAGAAGTAGTAATAAGACTTCTGGTAATTGAAATTCCTGCCATTGGATACACCTAAACCACCCAACCAGCAATTGGCACGAAAAGACTGTCTTTCATTTGCAAGCGAAGAACCTAAAGCAGGTATGTAGTGGTAGTTGATAATGTTCTTTTCATAGTGCAATTGTGCAAATAAGAACTTGACCGGAAAAAGTCTCACAAATGCTCCTGGTGTAAAAATAGTTTGCCTTAACCTGTCATCTAAAACAATATTATCTCTTTGTGTAAAATAATTCACTCCAATGCTTGCTGCCACATCTAAAAACTTATTTAAACTGTAACCGAAATAAGGACTTGCCCCCAATGAAGTGGAATTGTTTCCAAATCCTATATTCAATGTTCCGCCGGTGAAGAGATTTTCCTTTTTGAAAAACGGCTCTTTTTCTTCAATGGTCTCCTCTTGGGCAAAAGAAGTAAACGTAAACATCAGCAATAGTGCTATTGAAACTAATCTAACTTTCATTTAGAATATTTTTCCAGGGTTGAGAATATTATTGGGGTCGAAACATTTTTTTATGCCTCTCATTATTTCAAGCGACGCGGGTTCGCAAACTATATCCATGTATTCTTTTTGAATAACTCCTATGCCATGTTCGCCACTGATGGTGCCTCCCAATTCATTTACCAAAGAAAACAGCGCCCTCAATGCCGGTATCACATCTTGGTTGTTCAAACTGTATTTACTTCCCGGCTTTTTAATGCGTACATGTAGGTTGCCATCACCCGCATGTCCGTAACAAACTACGTCAAAACCATATTCTTTTCCCAATTGCTTTACCCCTTTAATTAACTTGGGCAGTTCAGCTCTAGGAACAACGGTGTCTTCTTCTATGGAATAACCCTCTGCTTTTACGGCTTCTGCGGCTCTTCTTCTCAATTTCCATAATTCAGCTTTTTGCTGAGCGTCATCCGCAAAGAATACCTCTCCACAATCATACTCAGTGAGCAATGTTGCAATAGCTTCCATTTCTGCCATCAGCGTATCAAGATGATTTCCATCTACTTCTATGATCAAATGAGCAGCCATGTCATCGGTTACAGGCACAACTGCGCTGTCAACATAACGACTTACAATTTTCAAGGCATCAATTTCAACAAGCTCGAGCGCACTTGGCGTAAAACCAGCTCTAAAAATAGCGCTTACTGCAGCACTGGCTTTTTCCAAATCATTGAATGGAACGAGCATCAAGAGATCGTGCTTAGGATGAGGAATTAACTTCAAAACGATTTTGGTAACAATGCCAAGGGTACCTTCACTGCCCACCATTAATTGAGTAAGGTTATAGCCTGTGGAGTTTTTAAGTACGTTGGCTCCTGTCCAGATTATTTCACCATTGGGTAAAACAACTTGCAAATTCAACACATAATCTTTTACCACTCCATATTTAACCGCTTTGGGACCACCGCTATTTTCTGCGATATTGCCGCCGATAAAGCAACTTCCTTTACTGCTGGGATCAGGGGGATAAAAAAGTCCTTTTTCTTTTACAGCATTTTGTAAAACTTCAGTGATTACGCCAGGTTCACAAACAACCTGAAGGTTTCTTTCATCTATATTGATGATGTTGTTCATTCTTTCCACCGACAATAAAACACCTCCTAAAATAGGCAAAGCACCTCCACTCAATCCGGTACCACCTCCACGTGGGGTTATGGGTATTAAATGTTCATTACAAAGCTTCATGATAGAGCTGATTTCTTCCGGCGTCTTTGGCTTCACCACAACATCCGGAACAAAATGCAGGTTTTCCGTTTCATCATGTGCGTATTTATCTTTGTTTTCTTCATCCACAAATACAAAATCTGCGCCAACTATTTTGCGAAGCGCTTCGATGATGGCATGAATGGTTTGGGAATCAAAAACCGGCTTGAGCATGAAGATTTGTTTGAGCAAATTTATGCGATTTTACCCCAACCTCTTTTGCTTTTTTGAGAAGCCAGGAATTGAGCTACAGGCTTGTGTTCCGGCAGTTCCAGCTTAGCATCTGCCTCAAGAATCTTCAAAACTTCATCTCTTGATATTTCAAGCATGGCTTTGTCTTCTACGATATTGGCCAGTTTAAATGCCAATGCGCCGCTTTGTCTTGTGCCTTGAATATCACCGGGCCCTCTTATTTCGAGGTCTTTTTCTGCAATTAAGAAGCCATCGTTGGTTTGAACCATAATGTTCATTCGTTCGAAGGCATCTCTCGACAACTGTGGTCCGGTTAGCAAAATACAATAGCTTTGATCGGCCCCGCGCCCAACTCTCCCTCTAAGCTGATGCAATTGAGAGAGCCCGAATTTTTCGGCACTTTCAATAACCATGACCGATGCATTTGGTACGTTAACTCCCACTTCTATAACGGTAGTGCCTACAAGAATTTGGGTATCATTACCAGCAAACCTTTGCATGTTAATGTCTTTTTGCTCTGAAGTTTGTTTGCCATGAACCATACTTATATGATATTGCGGTTCAGGAAAAAAGGATTTAACCTCCTCATAGCCTTTCATGAGGTTTTCGTAGTCGAGCTTACTGCTTTCCTCTATCAATGGATATACAATGTATGCCTGACGGCCAAGGGCTAATTGCTCCTTGATAAAGCTCATTACCTGCGGCCTTGCACTTTCTTTGCGGTGAAAGGTGGTGATGGGTTTTCTGCCCGGAGGGAGCTCATCAATAACGCTGTAATCCAAGTCGCCATAGGCTGTGAGCGCAAGCGTTCTTGGGATTGGTGTTGCGGTCATTACCAGGATATGCGGGGGAATGGAATTTTTTTTCCAAAGTTTGGCACGTTGAGCAACCCCAAATTTATGTTGTTCGTCTACTACTGCCAATCCGAGGTTTTTGAACACAACGTTATCTTCTATTACAGCATGCGTACCTATGAGTATTTGAACATCGCCATCTGCGCAAGCTGCCAGAATAGGTTTTCTTTGTTTTGGGGTACTTGAACCTGTCAACAATTCCACTTTAATAGGAATGGATTTAGTGAGTTCTTTGATGGAGAGGTAATGCTGCTGTGCAAGGATTTCGGTTGGCGCCATTAATACACTTTGAAATCCATTGTCGGCAGCCATGAGCATAGAAAGCAGTGCTACCATCGTTTTTCCGCTACCTACATCACCTTGAAGAAGTCTGTTCATTTGCTTTCCACCACCTAGATCCTTTCTAAATTCTTTTAACACTCGCTTCTGCGCTTCCGTTAGTTGAAAAGGGAGATGATGTTGATAAAAGTCATTGAAAAGCGAACCGATTTTTTCAAAATGCAGCCCTTTAAACTGTTGTTGCCTGTTTAATTTGATAAGTTGCACTCCCAATTGTGCGAAAAAGAATTCCTCAAACTTCAATCTTCTTAATGCCTGTTGGTAAGCTTTTTCGTTTATAGGAAAATGAATGTTGCGATAGGCCTGAAACCTTCCAAAGAGTTTATATTTTTCAACCAGTGATTGTGGCAAATTCTCAGGAAGTTCATTTTCTGTTAACTTTTTAAACAGCTCCTGCGTGAGTTTCCCGATAGCTTTTCCATTCAGCCCTTTAGATTTCAATTTTTCTGTTGAAGGATAAATGGGCTCCAAAAAGGATTTTCCTGTTGCATTCTGCGCAGAATACAACTCGATATCCGGATGCGCCATTTGTGGCTTTCCCATGAAAAAACCGAGTCTTCCGTAAACCAGGTATTGATGACCGATGGAAATTAATTTATCGGCCCATGTAATGCCCTGAAACCAGACCAATTCAATGATTCCGGTTTGGTCTTTCATTTGCACCACCAATCTTTTGCTTCTTTTTTCGCCGATGATTTGCTTGTCTATAATTTTTCCGGCAACCTGCGCAAAGTCGGAACTAGCGGAGAGTGATGAAATGCTGTCAATCTTCGTTTTATCGATGTGGCGAAGTGGATAGTACTCCAATAAATCTCCAAAGGAAAAAATACTAACTTCCTTCCTCAACAAATCCCCACGGATAATGCTAACCCCATTTAGGTATTCTATTGGGCTGTGTAATATGTTTACAGCTGCTGAGATGGCTTGCGAATTTTAGGTATAAAACTACAACGAAGAATGCTTATTTTTTTCGGTAGAATGTTTTTTTACCTGATTTCTTTTTAAAAGCAGCAGGATCATAAACGGGAGTTTCTCCTAGCTCTTCGGGAACCAATCCTACAGGCACTTTTAGCTCCATCAATTTTTCAATGCCGGAGAATTTGTATTGTTCCTGGGGAGTCACCAGCGTAAAGGCAGAACCCTCCGCTTTTGCTCGGGCAGTTCTGCCAATGCGATGCACGTAATCTTCTCCATCGTGCGGAACATCAAAATTAATAACCAGCTCTATGCTGTCGATATCAATGCCTCGACTGAGAATATCTGTAGCAACGAGAATTCCAAGCTTCCCACTCCTAAACCTGCTCAACACTTCTTCACGCTGATCCTGCTCTAGATCACTATGAATTTCATCGGCATTGAAGCGAAGTCTTTTAAGTTCACGTGTTAATTGTTTTACACTAAGTTTGCTGCTGCAGAAAATTAAAACGTCTGTTTGTTTTCCTTCTTTGAGCAAATGAGCAACAAGTGGTATTTTCTGGGTTTCGTATATAAAAAATACTTTTTGAACGATTTGATCAGGAGGTTTGCTTATGGCTATATTTACTTCAATTGGATGATGAAGGATTTTTCTGGCCAGCTCTCGTATTTTAACTGGCATCGTAGCAGAAAACAAGAGATTTTGGCGATTTGGCGGAAGATGCTTGATTACAAACATGATGTCTTCGTAGAAGCCCATATCGAGCATTCTGTCGGCCTCATCTAAAATCAAATACTTTAATCCGTCGAGTTTTACGTAACCCATTTTGATGTGTGACAACATCTTACCCGGAGTGCATACAACAATATCAGCTCCTCCACTGAGCGCTTTTTTCTCCTGAACAAAGGCGTTTCCATCGCCACCACCATAAACCGCAATAGAGCTAACTCCTGCGAAATAGGAAAAGCCTTCCAAATGCTGTGCAATTTGAATAGCAAGTTCCCTCGTTGGAACCACAACAAGCGCAGAAATAGAATTGTTATTGGTAGGGTTTTTAAGAATATTGTGAATAAGCGGCAGCAGAAAGGCAGCCGTTTTGCCTGTACCTGTTTGTGCAGAAGCAATGATATCTTTTCCAGCTAAAATATGTGGAATGACTTGTTCCTGAACGGGTGTTGCTTCCTCATAACCCGCAGCATCAATGCCCTCCATCAAACGATCATCAAATTTAAATTCTGTAAACCTCAATGTCTTTTTTTTGTGAAGATACTGATTTCCTCAATGCTTAACTTAAGTGTATCTTGCATTAAAAGTAAATCCTGATGATAAAAGTAGGAGAATACAACCAACTGAATGTATTGCGTAAAGTAGAATTTGGCTTTTACCTTGATGATGGTGACAAAGGTATTTTATTGCCTACTCGATTTGTGCCTCCTGGTTTAAAAGAAGGTGATTCCATCAATGTTTTTGTTTATCACGATGGCGAAGACCGCTTAATTGCCACTACCCAACAACCGAAAGCAAGTGTAGGAGACATTGTAATGCTTAGGGCTGTTAGCACAACCGAACAAGGTGCATTTTTAGATTGGGGATTAATGAAAGATTTGTTTGTACCTAAATCTGCACAGCTGCAAAAAATGATTCCAAATGGCCATTACTTGGTTAAAATTGTAATTGATGAACAAACCGGCAGATTAGCAGCAACAGAAAAAATAGACAAGTTTCTAAGCAATGAGCAGCTGACTGTAAAAGAGCTGGAAGAAGTAAAACTAACAGTTTACAGAAGAACGGACATTGGCTATTTGATGATTATCAACAACAAACATACAGGGGTGCTTCATTTTTCAGATATATTCAGAAACATAAGTTCAGGCGATGCTTTTAATGGTTTCATCAAAAAAATTCATCCAAAAAGCAACAACATAGATATAGCAGCAGGAAAGCCTGGTTTTCAAAGGGTGGAAGACGAAGCAGGTAAAATTGTAAGGATGCTAAAAGAGAACAATGGTTTTTTGCCATTCAACGACAAAAGCAGCCCTGATGAGATTTATGAGCAATTTGCCATGAGTAAAAAAACATTCAAAATGACTATCGGTGGACTATTCAAAAAGAGAATGATTTTGATAGAAGAATCAGGCATTAAACTGACACCTTAATTCACAGCTAGTTGCGAAGAAATGGGAAGAATAAAAGTTGACTTACACGACATTTACAACAACAGCAAAGCTATTGATACAGCTTTGCAAAACGCATTTGATGATGCCATTGACAAGAAAATACGTGAGGTAGAAATTATTCCGGGAAAAGGCAGTGGCCAGCTGAGAAAAAAAGTAGAACGATTCCTCCAACAGCCACACATCAAAACAAAATACCACCGAATTGAAAATGACAGCAAGAATTTTGGAAGACTGTTTGTGTATTTCAAATTCTGATTGATCTTAAAAATACTCTATCAAAACAATCTTTTGGTATTTTTCCAATATTCCCTCGTCTACAAATTCCACATCACCACCGCTTGCAATGACTTTTTCAATGATATCATCGACTGCATCTTTAATAAAAAAAGCATTTTTTTGAAAATCGTTATTGCTAAATATGATATCAGGTTCTGAACCATGTCTTGCAGGATAAATAAAATTCTTTTCCACAATTAATAATCGGCCTCTTTTTTGGTTCGCATATTTCCAAACCTCTTGAATACCAATCGCTAATCTTTTCTTGCTCATCGATTCATCAACAAGTTGCAAAAGATTGGTTTGCACTACTTTTTTCCAATCTGTTACGTAAGGATCCATAAGATGCAACAACTCTGCCTCAGTTTTCTCTTCATAAGAACCTGGAATATAGGAAATAACATGCCTTGAATTTTTGGTTATGGATTTGAAATGTCCAATAATCTTTGGAGTTCCCATAACAAAAAGAGGCAAATGGTAGGATTGCAGGAGCAAATTCAACCCATTGTCAGTATGGTGAAGAAATTTATCTATCAATATCTCTTTCTGTTTTTTTTCATCAGTGAAATTGGCGATTTTATCATGACCGTCATTTTTATACGCTAAAATATTATCAGAGACGTTGCTTGTAATGCGCATCATGGTATGCGTATTACCGATGTAAATTTTGGTCCACTTGGCACTCAACACCGCAACAAGATATTTGTGAATCTGCTTTTTACTATAGATAAGATCTCTTATTTCAAACGACTCATCGATGATTATTTTTTCTTCAATTTGCATGTCGAGATAGTAAACTTTTTCTATCACAGGAGAAACAAAAATGGCAATGCTTTTTTTGTGGGTATAGTAATTCAAATTAGACAAAACCCTTTTTAATCTCGAAAGAATAGGAGCTGCCTTCTCTTCAGGATAATTGCCTATAATTTCTTTTTCAATTTTATCACAGGCTGTTTTAAGCTTATAATCCAGTTCTTTTTTCAAGCCCAATTTTGGCTCGAAAGGCATTATCAATGAAATGCAAGGCAAATAATTTGTTGCATTCAATACCTCTCCAAAGTCTTTTTTGTATAAGGTTTCCATAAAATTTTTCACACAATATATATTCTGGATGAGCCTTTTAAAATGATACGCATCAGAATGAAAATGAATAAGGCTCATGCATTGTTCAACAAAATGACACTTAATTGAAAAATGATAAGTTCCAACATATCTAAAACACTTTTAGAAAACAAAAAGCTCGCTTCCCTTTTTCGCGAGTTGTCTGAGTGCTATAGTTATTTGGGTTATGAGGAAAGGTTCAGAGCCAGAGCTTACTTAAATGCGTCAAAAACAATAGACAATCTTGATTTTCCTGTATCGGATTACAGGTATTTACCTGAAAAATTAGACGGTCTGAAATACATAGGCAAGAGCATTACAGAAAAGATAATTGAATTTATTGATACAGGTAAAATTGTATTGGAGGAGAAATTGACAAAAATAATTCCGATGAATTTATTGCAACTCACCCAAAAGGAAGGCATAGGGCCTAAGACAGTAAGAAAACTTCATGAAACTATGCACATCAATAATATGAAGGAATTGAGAGATCAGATAGCAAAAGGAAAACTGAATCGAATAAAAGGATTTGGGAAAGGAAAAATAACACTTTTAAACAATGCCTTGAACAGCATTTTAGGCGAGCAAAAAAGATGGCCAATTCAGCAAGCAATTGTAATGGGCAACAAAATGATTGAAGAACTAAAAAAAATACCCGAAGTAAATGAAGTTGTTTTGGCTGGTAGCATCAGAAGAAAAAAAGAAACCATTGGAGACATAGACATTTTGGTTGTTGGGAATAGAAAAAAACATTCAAAAATTATCAATAAACTGTCAATGTCGCCCTTAATAAAAAGGACAATTCTAAAAGGAAGAAAAAAGGCTTCATTTATTTTGAAAGAAAATGGAATACAGGTTGATGTAAGAATGTTTGAAAAAGAAGAGTACCCCACAGCCCTACTCTATTTCACCGGACCAAAGGAGCATAACATTGCCCTTCGTAGCCTTGCCAAAAAAGATGGTTATAAACTGAATGAATATGGTTTATATGAAACAGGAAGTGGTTTGAAAAAAAAGGCAACAAGCGAAGCTGAAATTTATAAACTATTGAATTGTGCCTACCAATCACCTGAAGACAGAAGCGGAAATATCACAAAAGAATTATAAAACAAAGCAAATTAATCAACAATGAAGTGCAAGTTCCCTCAAGATTTCCGTTTTAGAAATGGATCCGGTTTTTCTCCAGCAAATCTCGCCCTTGTGAAATAAAATAAGCGTGTTGGGTGCTTCTAGTTTGTAAATTTCAGACAGCATATCGTTCTTGCTAATTTTTACTTTTAATATACAAACTGTATTCCCTGTAATTCTTTTTACTGAGGAGAGCAATTCAATCATATTGTGCCAAGAAAAATCACCTACGTAATAAAAGCTTATTAACACAGGCAGATCTCTGTTGAGTACTTTTCTTAATTCAATGAATGAATCATTTTTCATTGCAGTATTACAATTTATTCGTCCTGTTTGTTCCATGCAACATATCCTCTGAATCGAACTTGCCTATACTGTTTTGCTCTTCCAATGTAAGTTCATCTGTGCCTGTAGTTTGTATCCAACTGTCGCAGTTTCTTCTGAATACTTGAGCATCAAGTCCAACTTTATTTTTAAATACAGACTCTATCATTCCTGTTTTGTTCCAAAAATGAAATTCCAATAACACTGTATGGCGCATCGTAACAATATCACCAACACACAAAGATTTGAGCATTAGTTTACCGGAATCGGAAGAATCTACCCAATGATTTGAATCGTTGAAAAACTCAATTTTAAGAAAAGGATAGTATTTATTGAACTGTTCGGAAATTTCTCCTAGCGTAGTATGCTTGTTAATTTCTATTATCATCGATTTTCGAATTTTCTGTTAATTAAAATATCGTATAAGCTCCAAAAAATAAACACAAAGACTTTAACTATGGATAACCTGAAAAGAAATACCATCAAAAATGCAAGCAAAAAAGAAACAAATTTCAGCATGGCAATACTATTGTTAAATAAGGAATCTCTATGCTAAATCATTGTCTTTCCTCTCAATTGAAATGCAGTTACAATAATCATCAAGCCAATGAAAAGCATTAAAGTATTCATCCAAAAAAGCTCTTTAATGTATATTCCCTGAATTATGCTTTCTATACAAATAGCAATGCCGGCAAAAACAGACCAGTTGAATCTTTTTGAATGCATTATGATATTAGCATACAAAGCTGAAAGGGAAGGGAAGCCAACAATAAGAAATAGAATCAAACCCGGAAAAAGGTAGTCTCTGAAATTTGTTTCTTGTAACCATTGGGTATTAAATCCCAACAGACTACCATCTGGAATGCTCATCATGGCTACTGAAAGAAATACAGAAGCTACTACAACAACTAATATAGAGGCAATTAAAAAATATCTCATAACGAATGATTCACAATTAAAATTGAATTTACCTGCTATAGGTACCAGTGATTTGTCCGAAAGCTAAAACATGCCCCGACATTGCTCTTTCCAATTGATTTTTTTTGGTATTATCCGGAAGTATTAATAGGCTATCTAAGGCATACACTTTAAATAGATAATGGTGTTCTCCACTCAATGGACAAGGCCCGCAATAAAACTTTCTGCTAAAATCATTGATGCCATGCTTTCCTAATCCGGTGTTTTCTTTGATGTGATGGGTAACAGGGAAATTCCAAACAAGCCAATGAACCCATGTATTGATTGGAGCATCTGGATCATCTGCAATAATAGCCAAGCATTTGGTATCTAAAGGAATATCCTCAATATTAATTGGCGGACTTTGATTCAATCCATCGCAGGTATATTTTCTCGGGATCCTTCCATTATCTGTAAATGCAGGACTAGATAATTTGAGGAGACTTACGGCAGTTTCAACCATTGTGTTTATCATAAATAAATTTTTATTGCATTTTTACTCATCTACATTTTCATCACTTTCCAACTGATCTAGCTCAGGCCATTCGTCTTTATCTATAATCAGATCTGAGATATCTTCTTTCGGAATATTCACTGGATTTTGCATATTGGTATTAAACTCCGGATTCTTGTCGAGAGGCAAATACTCTACCTTATTTTCTTTTTTGGATATTTTCTTCTTATTACTCATATGAATTGAATCCTCCAAAGAAAACCATTAAAACAATAAATGTAAATGAGCATAGTCAGTCAGAATAGAATTAAACATCAACCAGAATGACTTATAAACAACTGACTACAATCAACTAATAAATTACGGCCGTCATTCAAATGGCGTTGAAAATAAAGTTTCTTTGAAGGCATAAACAAATTCTATAACTATTAAATCATCTTAATTATGAAAAGTGACAGCGAAATTCAAAAAGACGTAATTGATCAATTAAAATGGGAGCCATTTTTAAATTCGGCTCAAATTGGTGTTTCTGTAAAAAATGCCGTGGTAACACTCTCGGGGCAAGTTGATACTTATTCCAAAAAAGTATTGGCCGAAAAAGCAGCTAAAAAAGTAGCGGGCGTTAAAGCCATAGCTGAAGATTTACAAGTTGGCATTTCTCCTTCTTACAAAAAATCGGATGCCGAAATTGCTGAAGCGGCAGTAAATGCACTAAAGTGGCATACCATGATTCCCGAAGACAAAATAAAATTAAGTGTTGAGGATGGAAATGTAAAACTTGAAGGAGATGTTGAATGGGAGTATCAAAGAAACCAGGCAAAAACTTCAATAGAGAACCTTGTAGGGGTAAAGTTCGTCACAAATCTAGTTCAGGTAAAGCCAAAAGTTACACCCTATGAACTTCAGTTAAAAATCAACGCCAGTTTCCAAAGAAGCGCAAATATTGATGCGGCTAAAATAACAACCGATGTTACTGGTAGCAAAGTTGTATTGAGAGGGAAAGTGCGCTCCTTTGCAGAAAAAGAAGATGCCGAAAATGCTGTATGGTCTGCTCCTGGTGTAACAATGGTTGAAAACAAACTGTCTATCGAAGAGCCGGAATACGCTTTTGAAGATTAATGATATTTACCCTTGAAAACTAACCAATTTCGTTCCAACCTCTTGTTATAAAACAAGAGGTTTTTTTATGTATTGAATACCTCGTACAAAAAGGCATTACATGCAAATTTAATCCGAATAAAATCACTTTCTGTTTTCTTCATTTTTCTAACAATCAATTGTTGACGCAATTTGATGTCATTATTAACATCAGCATTTTTATTGGTCTCTAGATTCTCATTGATTAGTTTCTCTTGACGTTTTACTATTGCTTCCAGGTTATATAATTTTCGCTCTATAACGTCAAGTTGTTTCTGGTAAACCTCAACCTTAGCAGCAATATCAACAATAGTATTTCTCTTGATAACTTCTTCTAACCGTTCCGTGAGTTTAGTAGAAATACCTAAATCAAAATAAATAGCCTCGTTACAATCCTTAAGTTGTTCGGAAAAATACCTTGAGATTTCTAATGACATTTTTTAAGGGAAATATAGCCCTCTGAAAATCGACAAGTAATGATTAAAATCAAAACATCTAAAACTATAATCATAAACGAACAGACATTCAAAAGCTATATTGAGAATGGGAGTTTTATTGTTACTTAGAAATTAATGAACCCGTAAAAACCTTTGAGATGCAACAACTAAAAAGTCATATTTATCCTGGGGAGTACGTTCCCGATGACACGATTGATGATGATTTAAAAAATGGCACTGATCGTACTTTAAAAAATAGCATAAGCAATTGTATGGTCAATGTTTCCGAAGATGAATCGCACATAAAAATGGATGTTTTTTTGCCTGGGTTAAACAAACAAGACATAAATCTTGAGGTGAAAAATAATTGTATTCACATTTTTGTCAATCATTTAGAAATTCTAACAAATAATTCGAAGTTCCTTGTACATGAATTTGAAAACAGTCGCTTGCGTAGAAAGATAAAACTGCCTCAACAATCAGACATTGCCTTTATTACAGCTTGTTTTGATCATGGTATCCTAAAAATACATGTGCCAAAATGCAAAATACCTACATATGGCAAACCTCATCGGATAGCCATCTATTAATATTTACTTATCATGGGTTTTACATTCGAACTATCCTATATAAACAATGAAAAATACCCGAAGAAATGCGCGTATTTCTGCATGGAGTTCGGAATTGCACAGCCGCTAAAAATTTATGCCGGCGGTCTTGGCTTTTTAGCAGGCTCTCATTTGAGAAGTGCCTTTCAATTGAAGCAAAACACCATTGGAATAGGCATACTTTGGAAATATGGTTATTACACGCAAACCAGAAAGCAAGACCAAAGTATGGATGTACATTTTGCAGAAAGCAGGCATGCTTTTTTGGTGCCTACTAACTTGAGATTTACCATAAAAGTAGCCAAGAAAAATGTTTGGGTGACCGCTTTCTATTTACCGCCCGAAGTATTTCAAACAGCTCCCCTTTTTTTGCTGAGTACTGATCTCGAGGAGAATGATTACCTCTCCAAAACAATATCGCATAAACTTTACGACGCTAATCCTGAAACAAAGATAGCAGCTGCAATTCTGTTAGGTGAAGGTGGCGCAAAGCTTCTAGAAGCTATAAATTGGATACCTGATGTTTACCATCTGAATGAATCTCACGCTCTTCCCTTGGCATTTTACCTGTATGGTCAATTGAAAAATATTGAAGAAGTAAAAAAACGACTGGTGTATACCAACCATACTCCTGAGGAATCGGGAAATCAAGTCTACAGTATTCCTTTTCTGGAACGCATGAGTTTCTTTTGCGAGATTCCTCCAGCTGAAATTATGGGTGTAACGAAAGTTGAAAACGACAATCTAAACTTGACATTAGCTGCATTAAGATTAAGTAAAAAAGCAAATGCAGTCTCCAAATTGCATCAAAAAACATTATGCAAAACCTGGTCAAAAGAACAATCTATTTGTGAAATAACAGCTATTACTAATGCTCAGGATGTAAACTTTTGGTGCGATAAGCCACTTTACGAAGCACTTAAAAAAGGAGAAACAGTTGAAATGAGTGAACTGAAGAAAAAATACAAAAACGAGCTCTTTGAAACAGTTGCTGATCAATGTGGAGTGATTTTTGACGAAAATGTTTGCACAATAGTTTTTGCCAAAAGATTCACTGCATATAAAAGACCTGATATTTTTTTTCACGAAATGGATCGCTTTGAAAAATTAATGGAGCAGAAAGAAAATAAAGTTCAGATTATATGGGCAGGGAAGCCCTACCCGATGGATTATGCAGGTATTGGTGTATTTGATAAAATTGTTGATTTGTGTAAAAAACATGGCAATTGTGCCATCCTAACAGGATACGAAATCAACCTTTCAAAGCTGTTGAAAAAAGGGGCAGATATTTGGTTAAATATGCCCCGCTTAACGCATGAAGCATCCGGAACAAGCGGCATGTCTGCGGCAATGAATGGCGCTGTTAATGTTGGCATACCCGATGGTTGGTTTCCGGAATATGCAAAAGATAAAATCAATTCCTTTGTTGTTCCTCCATCTGATATAGGCTTACCCGAATACCTTCAAGATGATCTTGATTGCTCAAATCTTTATACCCTATTAGAAAAAGATATCCTTCCCATGTATTACAACTTCAACAGTCGTTGGATGGAAATCATGTGCAACAGCATGAAAGATATACTTCCCAATTTTGACAGCAAAAGAATGGCAGATGAGTACTATGTAAAAATGTATCAATAACGATGCTTAAAAATGATGAATTTAAAAAGAACAACAGCGTAAAATTGATTAAATCAGCAGAGTACTTTCCGCTGTTGATTTCTTGCATACAATCTGCCAAACAAACCATTTACTTTCATACCTATATTTTCTCCAATGACCCTACCGGGAAGATGGTAGCAACTGAGTTAATAGCCTCCGCCCAAAAAGGAGTTAAGATTTATTTACTTATAGATGGTTTTGCCTCGAGGCAACTACCCATAGAAATAATCAATAAATTTAGACAAGTGGGTATAAATGTTGCACAGTTTGAACCAATTCTGAAATCAAAAAGCTATTATTTCGGCAGAAGAATGCATCAGAAAGTGATTGTGGCTGATGAAGAAAAAGCGATTATTGGAGGGATGAATATTGCTGATAAGTACAACAATACACCCAAACATAAAGCATGGCTCGATTTTGCTGTTGAAGTAAAAGGTGATGTTGTGCATGAAATAAATGCCTATTGCAAAGAATTCTGGAAAAAAGAACCCACAATAAATGAAAATGAAAATTATTCTTTTCATCAAAACAAAAAAATCAAAATAGAAGCAGATGTGAAAGAGGACTACCTTGTTCGTGTAAGAATCAACGACTGGCTAAAACACAGAAACGAAGTATCTAACACTTACCTTCAATTGTTGAAGAGCGCACAAAAAGAAATTTACATCCTGTGCAGCTATTTTATTCCTGGAAGAGCCATCAGAAGACAAATAGTAAAGTCTGCCAAGAAAGGAATAACCATCAAAGTGATAATGGCCGGAAAATCTGATGTAGCAATTGCGAAATTTGCTGAAAGATGGCTGTACGACTGGCTTCTTAGAAACCACATATTACTTTACGAATTTCAACCAAATGTACTTCATGGAAAAATTGCAGTTTCGGATGAATCATTGGTAACTATTGGATCATACAACATCAATAACATCAGCACTTACGCCAGTTTGGAAATGAATATTGACATAAAGAATGATGGTTTTGCAAAAAAAGTAAAAGAAGAAATTGAAAAAATTATAGATAGCGACTGTGTAGCCATCACTACTGAACTTCATAGAAAGCAAAAAAATCCTGTAAAGCAATTCGCTAGATGGATTTCCTATCAAACCATTCGTTTTTTGCTTTTTGTTTTTACCTTCTATATTAAAAGGAAAAACATCAATTACCATAAATCCGCTTAAGGAGAGAAAACATATCATTTTGATTGAACATAGCCATCCTACCCTTTTGAATAATCAACCTGTCATCTGCTGGGTGCGATAGAAGAAAATGGAAAACAAATGGGGCATCTGGTTTTTCCCAGCCACCAATCTGACCAAAACGCAGGTCGTTTATCATCAGTACATCTTGTTTTTTCTCCAAAGTATAATACCCCTGAGAAAACCGAATCAGTCTTTGCAAAGATTCATGGTTATCTATTGAACTTATCCAATGTGAAGATTTAGGATGTTCATAAAAAGTGATTTTACTTCGAGTATCAAATACAGATCTATAGCTTATTAAAAAGTCGTTCTTTCGTTCAACTACATTATACCACAGGAATATCTGTAAGGGAGCAGGAGTTGAAAAATACCTCTTGTCATTGATGTTTCTTTTTTTTAATTCCGACTCAATAGCCATATCATTGTTAAGTTTAAAAACAACAGATAGAAAAAGATACAGTAGCGGAACAACAAGCCCTGTTTTCCACCAAAAACATCTGACCAATGCAAATCTGTTCAAAAAAAATAAACGAAAAGCGGCAACCCAAACAGCCAATGAAAAAAAAGGATCTACGACATAAAGGGTGTTGAATGAAATGCGTTGGGTAGAAAAAGGCTCAAACCATCCAACGCCATAATTGTTGAAAGCATC
>CANHMN010000006.1 GCA_947461645.1 Chitinophagaceae bacterium
TCCTGTTGGTACTTTTGCTAAAAAAAATCCAGAGGTTACTTCTGAGGCAGGTTTCGCTAACTTAGGTTATAATCTTGCTGTTAATGCCGGCTATCAATTCACTGAGCGTATTGGTTTAGCTTCGTCGCTTTACCATTCAAGATTCAAATTGGATCAAAAGGCCATTGATGATTATTTGAAGAATATTGGTGCAGGTATTACAACAAAACCTGACCATTGGCAATATTTCGGTTTGTTGGTTGGTCCAATGGTATCCTTTTCCCTTTCGAAAGATGTATATATCGATTTTAAAGCTATGGGTGGCGTAGCAAATGCCAATATGCCCGTTTTCAAATTTGAAGTTGATGGACTTCCAATAGCAAGTGCAAATACTAAAGAACATTGGGCTTACACTTTTGCTTGGCAATTGGGTTCAAATATCAGATACAATTTTGCACGTGGCGTTTGTTTTTATGCCAATTACGATTACAATTTTATGAAACCTACATGGTCTGTTGAAAACTTCGGGGATTTCAAGCAAAAGATGGGGGTAATGGATTTCAACATTGGTATGGGTGCAACTTTTTAACGTGTGTTGCAATGGTGAAGAATGTAAAAGGGGTGGAAATTTCCACCCCTTGTTGCTTGTATTATATTGATATCATTTTAAGATAATCTTTTTTTGATGTCAAGCTGGTGTTTGTCAGCTGTGGCTTGGGCCAATTCGTAGCCTGCATCAGCATGTCTGATTACGCCCATTCCCGGATCATTTCTAAGTACCCTGCTTAATCTTTTTGCAGCATCTTCAGTTCCATCGGCAACAATAACCATACCGGAATGAATGCTGTAGCCCATTCCAACTCCACCGCCATGGTGTAAGGAAACCCAACTCGCTCCACCTGCCGTGTTAACAAGCGCATTCAAAATAGGCCAATCAGCAACCGCATCACTTCCGTCTAGCATTGCTTCTGTTTCGCGATTTGGACTCGCAACTGAACCCGTGTCTAAATGATCTCTGCCGATTACTATTGGTGCTTTTACTTTTCCTGTTCTTACGAGTTCATTGAAAGCCAAACCTGCTTTCTCTCTTTCCCCTTGACCAATCCAGCAAATTCTTGCAGGCAATCCCTGAAAGGCAATTTTTTCTTTGGCCATTTTCATCCAACGGATCATTCCGGTATTCTCTGGAAACAATTCCATCATCAACTCGTCTGTAACCCTTATGTCTTCAGGATCTCCGCTCAATGCCGCCCATCTGAAAGGCCCTTTTCCTTCACAAAACAAAGGTCTGATGTAAGCAGGTACAAATCCAGGAAAATCAAAAGCGTTTTCCAATCCACGTTCTTTTGCTCTGGCTCTTATGTTGTTTCCGTAATCAAACGTAATTGCTCCTTTCTGTTGCAAAGTCAACATCAACTCCACGTGTAGCCTCATGGTGTCGTAACTCATAGAAATATATTTATCCGGATCTATGCTTCTTAAAGTATTGGCCTCTTCATTGGATAATCCATGAGGAATGTAACCAATAAGCGGATCGTGAGCACTCGTTTGATCGGTTAAGGTATCAGGAACAATATTTCTGTCAATTAATCTCTGCAACAAAGTAACGGCATTGCATAAAACTCCAATGCTGATGGCTTTTCCTTCTTTTTTGTATTGAAGGGCTTGGTCGATTGCAAGATCAATGTCGGTATACTTTTCATCAAGGTATCTTGTTTCCAATCTTTTATCAATTCTCCACTCTTCAACTTCAGCAACTAATGCAACACCTTCATTCATGGTAATGGCTAATGGCTGCGCGCCCCCCATGCCTCCTAAACCTGCGGTTACATTAAGTGTGCCTTTCAATGTTCCACCAAAATGTTTGCTTGCTGCTGAACCATAGGTTTCATAAGTTCCTTGAACAATTCCCTGGCTTCCAATATAAATCCAGCTTCCTGCGGTCATTTGGCCATACATCATTAATCCTTTTTTCTCCAATTCATCAAAGTGTTTCCAGTTGGCCCAATTAGGCACTAACTGTGAATTGCTAATGAGTACTCTTGGTGAATCTTTGTGTGTTTTTAAAATGGCAACAGGCTTCCCGCTTTGAATCAGTAGGGTTTCGTCTTCATTGAGGTCTTTTAATCCTTTGATGATGAGGTCAAGCGATTCTATATTTCTTGCAGCTTTACCTCTCCCACCATATACAATGAGTTCTTCCGGCCTTTCGGCTACATCGGGATCAAGGTTATTGAGCAACATTCTTAATGCTGCTTCCTGAACCCAGCCTTTACATTGAAGTGTACTTCCGGTTGGTGTTTTGTATTTTGCAAAATCATATTTAGTGGTTTCCGTCTGCATATATTTAAAGCTGTTTTTAAAATGAATAATTTTTCAAAAAGTTTACGGCCTTCATCATGTCGGTATGCATTATTCTATCTTCATTGTTAAAGCTTACCTCTTTTCTGAATTCAACAATTATTATTTCGATTTGTTCGGAGGATTTTAATGGTCTTCTGAACTCAATGGCTTGAGCTGCAGTAAGCAATTCTATGGCCAGTACTTTCTGAACATTGTCTACAATTCGCTTACATTTTACCGCCCCATTTGCTCCCATGCTTACATGGTCTTCCTGATTGATGCTTGAAGGTATAGAATCCACGCTGCTTGGAGTGCTCAATTGTTTGTTTTCGCTTACGATTCCTGCAGCTGTGTATTGAGGTATCATGAATCCGGAATTGAGACCGGGATTTTTGACTAAGAATGGAGGAAGCCCTCTCAAGCCACTGATCAACTGATAAGTTCTTCTTTCGCTAATGTTGGCTATTTCACTCATGGCAATAGATAAAAAGTCAAGGGTAAGCGCAAGTGGTTGGCCATGAAAATTTCCACCACTGAGAATTAAATCTTCGTCGGGAAAAACATTCGGATTATCTGTTACACTGTTGATCTCCTTGAGAAAGACCGATGTTACATAATCAATGGTATCAAGACTTGCTCCATGTACTTGCGGAATGCATCTAAAAGAATAGGGATCCTGAACCTGTGATTTTTTTTGTTGGGCAATCTCACTGTTTGTCAACAATGCACTCATTGTAGCTGCTACTTTTACTTGTCCAGGGTGAGACCTTACGCGGTGTATGTGCTCATTGAACGGATACAAAACACCATCAAATCCATCAAAGCTGATGGCAGCAATGGTGTTGGCCCAATGCAACAACTTTTTAGATTGAATGAGATTGTAGATACCATACGCACTCATGAATTGAGTTCCATTTATAAGGGCAAGTCCCTCCTTGCTTTGCAACTTGATAGCTTCCCAATTGTATTTAGGCAGTGCTTCAATTGAAGGCATTTTTTTTCCATTGATACTAACTTCTCCTAAACCAAGCAGTGGCAGACAAAGATGACTTAGCGGAGACAAATCGCCGGATGCTCCTAAGGAACCTTGAGTATAAATGACAGGAAGTACATTGTGGTTGAACATTTCAACCAATCTAAGCACTGTTTTGGTTTGAACACCAGAGTGTCCATAACTCAGCGACTTTATTTTTAGCAACAACATCAGCTTCACAATGGTATCAGGTACCTCCTCTCCCATTCCACAGGCATGCGATTTGATTAGGTTTTCCTGAAGTTGTTCGAGCTGGTTATTGTCTACTCTTACATTCTGAAGGTAACCGAAACCCGTATTAATGCCATAATAGAGAGAATCGCTTTCCTTCATTTTTTGGTCAAGATAGATTCTGCATTTTTCTATCTTTTCAATGACATCTGCGTGTATCTTTATCGACAAGTTGTTGTCAATGATATTGCTGATGTCTTCCAATCGAAGATCGTTATGGTTAATTTCAAAAGAAGTGTCGGAGTATAGCATATTTATGGGTAGTCAGCCCTTTTTGTTTGGACCTCAAAAGTAAAGAAAATGGGACTAAGATTAATCTGCAATTGTTTAGTTTTATGCCCAAATACGCTGTTATGTTAAGATTATCATTATTTCTTTTATCCTTATTTAGTGTGCGTTTTGTAAACGCACAAACAATCGAGTTGCTGTCATCCGGCAGTAAGGCTTCTTTGCGTGGGTTGTCAGTAGTTGATGATCAAATTATTTGGGCCAGTGGTTCCGCTGGAACTGTTTTAAAATCTATTGATGGAGGTATGAGCTGGAAAAAAATAGCCGTAACCGGTTTCGAAAAAACCGACTTCAGAGACATTGAGGCTTTTGATGAAAACAATGCAGTAATTATGGGCATCGACAGTCCTGGGGTGATTTTAAAAACCAACGATGGTGGACAAGAATGGAAGCTTGTTTACAGAAATGACACCAAAGGAATTTTTTTAGACGCCATGGAGTTTTTGAGTCCAACAAAAGCGGTTGTTATTGGAGATCCAATTGGAGGCCAATTTTTTATGGCTGTTTCTGAAGATGGAGGCGAACATTGGAGGGAAGAAAATCAAATCAACAGACCTATTGCTGATACAGGCGAAGCTTGTTTTGCGAGCAGTGGTACAAACATCAGAAGACTATCAGGCAATTCTTATGTTTTTATTTCAGGTGGGTTGCATTCCAAAATGTTCAACAAAAACAAAAGTTACAAACTGCCCATTATTCAGGGTATGGAATCTACAGGAGCTAACTCCATCGCTGTAAAAAACAAAAAATGTTTGTTGATTGTTGGCGGAGACTTTAACCAAAAAGATTCAGCAAATCAGAACTGCTTTTTTACAATCGATGGCGGTAAAAAATGGAAGTCGCCCTTAATCGGTCCGGGCGGTTACAGAAGCTGTGTAGAATACCTTGGCAAAGAACATTGGATTACTTGTGGTTTGAATGGAGTGGATTGGACTATAGACGGTGGCAATACCTTCGTTCCCATCAGCAAAACAGGTTTTCATGTATGCCGTAAAGCGAAAAAGGGTAATGCAGTTTATTTTGCCGGTGGAAATGGAAAAATTGGGAAGTTTATAAATTGATAAACCTGAATGAACATTTAATTTGCATAGATAAAAAAACCGACAATTATCTTGTCGGTTTTTTTATAAAGATGAAAATAAATAGTTCAATTTTTTAGTTTAGTGATCTGAAATCTACAGGAACCAACTTACTTACCCCCGCCTCTTGCATGGTTACGCCATAGATGACATCAACAGCACTCATCGTCATCTTATTGTGTGTTACGATGATGAACTGAGAGTTTTCGCTGAACTGCTTAATCATATTGGTGAATTTACCTACGTTGGCATCATCCAAAGGTGCATCAACCTCATCTAAGATACAGAATGGTGCTGGCTTTATAAGATAAATTGCAAATAGAAGCGCAGTCGCTGTTAAGGTCTTTTCTCCCCCACTCAACTGACCAATGCTACTTGGTCTTTTACCTTTTGGCTTAGCAACAATATCAATACCCGTTTCTGCAAGGTTTTCTGGGTCTACCAATACCATGTCTGCAGTGTCTTCTTCCGTAAACAATGCTTTAAACACCTTTTGGAAGTTTTCTCTTGTTTTGTTGAAGGTATCTAAAAATTGCTGGTTGGCGGTTGCTTCTACTTCTTGTATTGTCTGCATTAGGCTATCCTTTGCCGTTACCAGGTCATTTTTTTGTTCCAAAATGAATTCATACCGCTTTTTCATTTCGGTGTAAGCTTCGATGGCTGTTGGGTTTACTTCACCCATGTTTTCCAAACGCTTCTTCATTTTTTCATTCTTCTCCTGAAGCTCTTCTAATGGCGTTTCTGTGGTCCTTGGCTCATCAATAATAGCATCGAGATCAACTTTGAATTCAACATTCAGACGCTCTTTCATTCCTGCGAGCTGCAGTTTAAGCTCGGTTAGGCGGTCTTTAATTTCATTAAGCAAATGGTCAATGCCTTCTTTCGATTTTTGTTTCAACCTCAATTCGCTTTCCTTATCGGCAAGTGTGTTTCTGAGGTTATAATATTCCTGGTCCGACTCATTAAGTTGCTTTTCCTGAAGCTCTTTGTTTTTGAGCATTTCCAACAATTCGGTTTCCAATTCTTTCAGGCTTTCCGCTGTAGCTTCAATGTTTTGTGTAGACTCAGATAGTTGCCCTTTACTTGATTCAACTTGAATGTTTAAATCTCTTAACTGGTTGTTTTTAAATTCCAGCTCTTGGTGTACCGTAGCAATTTTGCTTTGTTGCTTGGTAACCGAAAGATTCGATTCGTTGAACTTGTAAACCGCAGCATTGTAATCTTTTTCTGCCTCTGAATAATCTTTTTCTACTAGCTCTATTTTCCCTTGAAGCGATTCAAGCTGACTATTTAAGGTGTTCAGCTCATTCCTTGTGCCTGAAATGGCATTCTGGTTGGTTGTAAGTTGTTGTTGCAACTCTTCTAGTCTGGTTGCAGCAATATTTTCCTGGTGTTGTAAATTTTCGATTTTGTTTTGAAGCGCAAAAACCTGATTTGTTAGTTGGTTAATCTGTTCTTGAGTGTGCTTGATAGCATTTTCTTTGAGTTGGGTATTGAAAGCAATAACCTCATTGTGCTTCTGTTGAATTTCTTCCTTCAGCTTGCTTACAACCTTATCTTGTGCTTCAATTTCTTTGGCTAGTTTTTCAAGATTTTTTGCTCTTCCTATTTTCTTTCCTTCAAACAAACCCACACTTCCGCCTGAAATAGCATACTTGCCTTTTACAAATTTTCCTGATTTTTCAAGAATGATTGCATTGGTATCTGATTGAAGCGCTTCTTCACTTTCTGCGATAAATACATTTCCAAGCAATTGTTGAGCAAGACTATTGTACTTAGATTCTATCTCTATTACATCCAATGCTTTTACCGTACCTGCAGGTTGTTCAATATTTTCTGATTTCCCGAATTTATCGAGCATGAAGAAATTAGCCTTACCTTTTTTGTTGTTGTCCAACAAGTGAACGGCTTGCAATCCTTCTGCAAGATTGTTAACTACGTAATAGTTCAGGTATTGATCCAACACATTTTCAACCGCTGCTCTGTATTCTTCTTTTACGTAAATGATATCTGACAAAAGTGGAGCATTGTGGTTCCAAGATGCATTTTTATGAAGAAACTTAACACTTTCGGGGTAACCTTCCATTGAGTCAACTAGACTCTTCAACAAATCATGTTCATTTCTTTTGGCATCTAGTTTTCTGTTTTCGTCGGCAAGGTTATGACGTAGTCCTTCAAGCACACTTTGCGTTTGAAGGATTTGCTCTTTAGTAAACTCGTGCTCCTCCTGTAGTTGCTGAAGAGATGATTTGGCTTGTTCTAATTCTCCTGCTTTTGTATTCTTATCGCCATCGAATTGCTGAATTTGATTTTGTCTGTTGGTTTTCTCCTCTTGTAGTTGAGTGATAGATCTTTGAATATTTTGTATAGATGTATCTGCAACAGCTACTTTCTTCTCTGCATCAAATTGATTGCGCTGAATGGTTTGGTTTTCTTTTCTGAGTTCGTCAATTGCATTGCGTTGGCTGTCGAATAAAACTCTTTTCGCCTCTACATCTGCCTTTAAGGTTTCTAATTCTTTTTCAAGACCTTCCAGTTTGGTTTGTTCTTCTTCAATTTGTTTGCCGGTAAATTTAATGCTTTCTTCTAGGCCACTCATTTGGCCAGTAGATTTGTTGAGGAACTCGTCGAGGTTTGCTTTTCTTTCTCTAAGATGTTGTAATTTCTGGGTAGTAAGGCTTTTCTCATTTTCTTTGCTTCTTACTTTATCCAGCATCTCATTGAATTGCTGCTGCATCAGCTGCAGGGCTTTCTCTTTCTCCAAAAAAGAAAGTTTTTCCTGTTCAAGTGCTGCTTCTTCTTTCGCTATAGAGGTTTCCAGTTCTATACGCTTGTCAACTTCTTCCTGTTGCTGATGATTTAATTCTCTATAAGTAATGTTGAAACCTTCAAGAGCAGCTTTTGCAAGTTCAATACTAACTTCTTTGTATTCCTTCTTAATTTCGAAATATTTCTCTGCTTTTTTAGCCTGACTTTCCAGACTTTTAAGTTGATTGTTTATTTCAAAGAGAAGATCTTCAATTCTGGCCAAATCCTGTTCAGCTGCATCCAATTTAAGTTTGGCCTCTTTCTTCCTGGTTTTATAGATGGTTATACCCGCAGCCTGCTCCAACATCTTTCTACGGCTGTTCTCCTTGTCTTTGATGATGTCATCTACCATTCCCAATTCAATAATGGCGTAACTGTCGGTACTAACGCCGGTATCCATGAAAAGGTTATGAATGTCCTTCAAACGACAGGAAACATCATTCAATCTGTATTCACTCTCGCCGCTTTTGTAGTATTTTCTGCTGATCGTTACTGTATTGAATTCCGTTGGGAGGAGGTTTTTGGTATTTTCAAAAGTGAGGCTCACTTCTGCCAATCCACTGGCACTCCTGGTTTTAGAACCATTGAAAACAAGGCTCTCCAAGTTTTCACTTCTTAGGTTGCTTATTTTATGCTCACCAATAACCCATCTGATACTGTCAATAATGTTGCTCTTTCCACAACCATTCGGTCCGATTACGCCAGTAATGCCTTCATCAAAATTCAAAACGGTTTTGTCGGCAAAACTCTTAAATCCCTTTATTTCTAAACTCTTTAATCTCACTTTTCAATTTTTTTTAAGTTGGCAAACCTACGTAAAAAATTGCCGATTTCCGAAAGACAATATTTATAAATTCTTCTACCGGGGAACGGTTTTTTAATACGCCTTATAATATTATAAATTTAAGGCATTAGTCTTTGCTTGGCCTCTTTGGTTGATATTACTTGTCCCCAAAAAAAGGATGTTTGTTCACAATCTAGTTTGTTAATTTTCTTAATTAAAAGGCGTAAATGCCTTATACTGCCTGAACCATCTTAATTTCGTGCTTCTTTTGACAATTTATCGTAAAACTAAACATGACTTTATGAAATACCTTTTGGTTATTCCTTTTGCCCTTCTGGGAAGTATAGCTTTCGCTCAAAACAAAATGTACCAACAAGCACAAGTTTCAACCACAGTAAATGTTATCGCTCCTGAGGAAGAATCTGTTGATAACATGCAAGGCGGTGGTGAATTCAGGGGTGGCATGAACTTCAGAAACATGATGGATGGAGAAACCAAGTTTGTCACCTTCCTCAAAGGCAACAAAATCAAAACAACCATCAAGTCTGAAATGGGTCGTTCTGCTGTTTACCGCGACAATGCACAAAAATCTACAACCACCGTTATGGAAATGATGGGCAGTAAGAATGGCTTTATTATTACAGATGAGGAACAAGCAGATATGCAAAGAAAAAGAGACAGCATGATGGCATTGAGGAGGAACAAGGACACCTCAGTAAAAGCTGTAAATACAGAGAGGCCTAATTTTACAACAGACATCAGCTACACTAACGAATCTAAAAAAATAGCTGGCTTCAATTGCAAAAAAGGATATTTAATCACCACTCGTTTATTGGGCATAAAAGACAGTGCTTCATTCTGGTATTGTCCTGAATTTAAATTGGAAAATGTTTCTTACACCGGTGGTTTGAACAATATTCCCATGATGTCTAACATGGCACCGAATTTAAATGGTCTGGACAAAGTGGAAGGGTTTGTAATGGCTTATGAAACCAAAATGCGCAGAAACAGAACATTGCAAGTTGAGGTAACTAAGGTGGAATTGGACAAGAAAATTGAGGACAAAGAATTTGATATTCCTAAAGACATCGAAATTAAGCCCATGAAAGAAATGCAAAACATGTTCAGAGGTGGCGGTGGAAACGGAGGCTTCAGAGGAGGAAGGGAATAGGAAAAAGAATTATCCCATAACTAAAAAAAGCAGTTTCAAACGAAACTGCTTTTTTAGTGCGCATTAGTTAACGCTATAGTAATAAGAATGTATTCTATAAGATTGTTTTCTTTTTGTCGTACTCAGCAGCTTTTGCAGCATTCTTTTTAAGACCGTAGATATCACTCAAATATCCCAATAAGATTCGATGATTGGCTTTTTGTCCTGCAGTTGGAGTACTTATAGCTTCATAGAATTTCAATGCAGTTTCAGCATATAAAATACAATCGTCCATGGTTTTGTTGGCAGCAGTTTTAAGGTCATTTTTCTTTTTTACGTCCTCAGGCTTGGTTCCTTTTACGGCATTGGTGCTGTTAATCAATTCTCCCGACAGATTGTACAAATGGTTTGTCATCAGCATAGTTGCAGATATTTCAGACTTGTCTTCATTGGCAATCGCTTTCTTGATAACCTCGGTAAGTTTAGCACTAATGGCAGGATCAATAGTGGCGGCAGCATCTTTGCCGTAAAGAGTATTGTATAGCTCAACCGCATAATTGTAGGGAAGCACAAATCTGGTTGGATTCTCACTGATCAATTGCTCGTATTTGGCAAACAAAGCCTGACGGTCACCGGTTTTCATCACCACCTGAATTTCCTGGTCAATCCAGTCGTCAATATTGTTTGGATAAGTACTCTTCACCTTCGAAAGCAAATTTTGAAAAGCCGACATGTTATTTGATTTCAAATAATAACCCAAAAGATATTGGTACATGTCCTTAAACTCTTCACCTGCAACATTTGCTGCAGAAAGCATTTCATAATACTTAATGCCTTCTTCTTCTTTATTTGCCTGAACAAAAGTAATGGCTATGTTCTGAATTAAACCGGTATCAATTACCGGCAATTTGACTTGTGCGTATTGGATTTTTTTAGACAAAATGTAATCTTTTACCTCCATGGCCATTTTGAAGGAATTGGCTGCGGCGTCAAATTCTTTTGTATTGTATTGCTTTGCGCCTAAATCGTAAAAACTGTAATAAAGATCGAGGTAAGACATGTGTGCCTCCAATGTTAAGTACACATCTTTAGGATCAAGTTGCTGGTTGGTTTTGAAGGCGTTGAATGCCTCCGTTTTTAAGGTGTATTGCTGATTGTTGCTCATAGAACTATCGTGAGACAAAGAATTGTAAATTCTTCCTTTGTAATAGTGACCTTCCGCGTCGTTTGCTTTCTTTGGATTTTGAAAATACTTGTCAATAGCCGTTTTTGCCTGAGCATATTGAAGCTTTCCCATCATTTCGTTGATGTCTTCCAAACTTTGTGCTTGTGAAGTCGCCATCACAAAGCATGACAATAGCAATCCTAAAATTCTTTTCATTGTTGTATGATTTGAGTTTTTGCCATAAAGATAGGCCATATTGATTTTATTAAAAAACCCTTCGGCTTTAGGGTGAGCAACAGGAAATTTTTAGATTTTCCCATTACTACGAACAATAGACATTATTTTTGATGCTTAATACTATGATACAAGAAGCATTTGAAGACGAGTTATCCGATTCCGAATCGGTATATGAACGCTTGGCCATTACAATCGACAAAGGGCAAGAACCCCTCCGAATTGATAAGTTTTTAATGGCAAGAATTGAAGGAGCCACCAGAAATAAAATTCAACAAGCTATTGAAAACAACCTTGTACTTGTTAATGACAAACCCATCAAAAACAATTACAAAATTAAAGGTGGCGACAAGGTTGTTATTTATGATACCAGCAATCCTGAAAGTTCAGAAATCATTCCGCAAGATATTCCGTTGGATATTATTTATGAGGATGATGATTTGTTTATCGTAAACAAGCCTGTTGGCATGGTAGCGCATCCTGGTAGCGGAAACCCCGACCAAACCCTAATTAACGCTGCGGCCTATCACCTTAAGCAACAAAATCCGGATATGGACGACAGCACGCTTCCTCGTTACGGGTTGGTTCACAGAATTGACAAGAACACCAGCGGACTTATGGTTATGGCCAAAACACAAAAAGCGATGAGTGACCTCGCCAAACAATTCTTTGACCATTCCGTACACAGAAGGTATGTTGCTTTGGTTTGGGGTAATTTTGAAGAAGAAGAAGGTACTGTAGTTGCTCACGTGGGCCGCCATCAGCGATTCAGAAAGCTCTTTACCGCTTACCCAGAAGGCGATTTTGGAAAAGATGCCATCACCCATTATAAAGTGCTGGAAAGATTCAATTATGTAACGTTAGTTGAGTGCAGATTGGAAACCGGAAGAACACATCAGATAAGGGTACACATGCAACATATCGGTCATCCCCTTTTTAACGATGATTTTTATGGTGGCGAAAGAATCGTAAAAGGAACGGTCTACACCAAATACAAACAGTTTGTTGACAATTGTTTTAAAATTTGTTCGCGTCAGGCCCTTCATGCCAAAGAACTTGGTTTTGTCCATCCTACCACAAAAGAGAAAATGCTTTTCAACAGTGAATTGCCGGAAGACATGGCTCAGGTAATTGACAAATGGAGAAGATACAGTCAATTCAAAAATGCGGAAGATTGAGATGAGTGAAAATCCACTACAAGGACCAGATCCTCAATTATTGCTCAGTTTGGTGGAGGTAAAAATGCCGTTTGGCAAATACCAGGGTACAGCTTTACACAAATTACCGGTTTCTTATTTGGAATGGTTCGCCCGAAAGGGATTTCCAAAAGGCAAATTGGGTATTCAACTTCAAACCCTTTACGAAATAAAAATAAACGGACTGGAATTTTTATTGAATCCCTTGATAAAGCAATAAAAGTTGAACTCGTTACTCGATGCCGAAACTTATTATTTCGCAAACATCATTCTGTAATCGATTTTAACTTTTCCTTTCATGATGTCATCCAGTTTACTTTTTACCAGAGATCTCTTGAATGCTGAAATATGATCGATGAATAGTTTTCCTTCAATGTGATCGAACTCGTGAAGAATAACCCTTGCTGTTATACCATTAAAGATTTTGGTCTGTGTTTGAAAGTTCTCATCGCAGTATTCCAGGGTAACATTTTGGTGTCGGTTCACATCACCCCTAACTTTTGGAATACTCAAGCAACCCTCATTGTAACTCCATAAATCACCGGTCAATTCTTTGATTTTTGCATTGATGAAAACGCCCTTGAAACCGGGCTCATCGGGATACTGCCCTTTCTCATCATCTTCCTGGTTATCAAAAATCTGTTCACTGTCAATAACGAATAAACGAATAGATTTGTTGATTTGTGGTGCAGCCAATCCAACGCCATTACTGCTGTACATGGTTTCCCACATATTGTCTAAAAGCGCTCCAAGGTTGGGGTAATCAGGCGTAATGTCTTCAGCAACTTTTCTCAAAATAGGAGATCCGTAGCCAACAATGGGTAAAATCATAATTAATTACAGTTGTAAATTAAATGCAAAGCAAAGTTAATGGATATGGTTGGGTTGTTCAAAATATCATGAAATGCTTTGCAGGTATTCTTGTAAAATTATAGTAGCAGCTATTTCATCCACAAGCTTTTTATCGCGCCGGTCTTTCTTCTTTAGGCCCATGTCAATCATAGCTTGTTTTGCCATTTTGGAGGTGTATCTCTCGTCTACCTCTTTAATTGGTATGAGAGGGAAAGCTTTGTTGAGGGCAACAATTGCTTTTTTTACCAAAGCTGTTCCGTGTGTATCAGATTCATCCCAATTTACAGGCAATCCAATAATGATGAGTTCTACCTTTTCAGCAACAAAATAATTTTTTAAAAAAGGAATAAGGTCTGCCGAATTAATGGTTGTAAGACCTGTTGCTATAATCTTCAAAGGATCAGTGACAGCAATACCTGTTCTTTTTGCACCATAATCCAAAGCTAAAATTCTCGACATATTTAAAGCGTATAAGGGTTGTGCAAACAAAGATCTGTGATAACAAATATCGAGTAAAGTACGGAAGCAAATCCATTCGCAGTCATAAAGGCAATGTTAACCTTGCTCAAATCGTTTGGCTTTACAAGCGTATGTTGGTAAATCAACATAGCAATGAATACAAAAGCACCTATCCAGTAACTTATGCCCATGTTTCCCAACCAGCCAACAAGTATACAAACAGCAACAGCAATTAAATGTAAAAAGGAAGAGAAAAGGAGTGCATTTTTTTTACCCAACAATACTGGTATTGAATTCAAACCATGGGCTTTGTCAAATTCTTCATCTTGAAGTGCATAAATAATATCGAAGCCACTAACCCAGCAAATAACAAGTATGGAGAACAATAGAGGAATCCAAGAAAAAACACCGGTTACAGCCAGAAAAGCACCAATGGGCGCTAAGCTCAAACCCAAACCTAAAACAAGGTGACACAAAGGAGTAAATCTTTTGGTATAGCTGTAAAAAAGCACCACAAATAAAGCAACAAAGCTTAGGTAAAAACAAATGGGGTTAATGAAAAAACTGCATGCAGAAAAACCCAAACAGCACAAAACAGTGAAAAGCAGCGCTTGTTGGGCACTAATTTTACCTGAAGGAATTTCCCTAATGGCAGTGCGCGGATTCAAAGCATCGTATTGACGATCTAGGTACCTGTTGAAGGCCATTGCCGCACTTCTCACCAAAACCATACATGAAATCACCAACACAAGTTTTGAAATGAAAAAACCAAAACTGCTGTTGTTGATTTTAAAAGCATTTTCTTTCTGCAGAAAATTAATACCCAAAACAAAGCCAATCAAAGCAAAGGGCATGGCGAAAATCGTATGCGAAAATTTGATTAGCGAAAGGTAATGTTTGATCTTATGCATTAAGGATAAATGGTTTTGGGTATGGAATCAATTTTGCATTCGGTTTCGGATAAGCTCCCAAAGTACAACACCCGCTGCAGTTGCGATATTTAGCGAGTGTTTCATGCCCAATTGAGGTATTTCAATGCATCCGTCGCATTGCAAAATGGTTTCTTGTTCAACGCCTGTAACCTCATTTCCGAAAACAACTGCAATTTTAGCCTTTTCGTCGAAAGTGATTTTTTCCAATGAGATGCTGTCCTTAACCTGTTCAACAGCATAAACCTGGTATTGTTGTTCTTTCAGGTGTTTAATAGCTTCTGATGCATTGTTGAAATGTTGCCAACTTACGGTTTCTTCGGCGCCCAATGCTGTTTTTTTTATCTCCTTATGTGGGGGAATTGCTGTGTAGCCGGTAATATAAATTGCTTCAAGCAGGAAAGCGTCTGCAGTTCGGAAAACACTCCCAACGTTATAGGCGCTTCTGATGTTTTCCAAAACCGCCACAATCGGAGTTTTATGTGAGCGCCTGAATTGTTCGGGAGTTAACCTGTTCAACTCCTCCATGCTTAATTTTTGCATGACGCGAAATTAACGCTTATTAAGGGTTGTTAAGGTTTATGCTGTTTGTTTTTTGGAATTGTCTTTCACAGTTGTCGCTGTTTTTTCCGCATTTTCCATAGCAGCCCGTAAAAAATGAACAAATATGGGATGTGGATTTTCTACGGTGCTTTTCAGTTCCGGATGGAATTGAACACCAATAAAAAAGGGATGGTTCTTTAACTCAACGATTTCAACAAGATTTTTTTCTTTGTTGATACCGCTCGGAATAAGGCCTGCACTTATAAAATCATTAATGAAGTTGTTGTTGAACTCCCAACGGTGACGGTGACGCTCACTGATGGTTTCGGATTCATAGATTTGATGTGCAAGAGAGCCATTTTCGAGAGTGCATGGATAAGCGCCCAATCGCATGGTGCCGCCTTTGTTTTTTATTTTTTTCTGTTCTTCCATCAGAGCAATTACAGGGTGGCTTGTGTTTGAGTTCATTTCAGTAGAGTGAGCATCACTCCATCCAAGAACATTTCTGGCGAATTCAATCACAGCCATTTGCATTCCCAGACAAATGCCAAAGAATGGAATATGGTTTTCTCGAGCATATTTTACTGCAGCAATTTTACCTTCAATACCTCGAGCACCAAAACCCGGAGCAACCAGCATTCCGTTTAGTCCTTCAAGTTTGGAGTCAATGTTTTCCGGAGCTAGATGTTCGCTGTGAATGTTTACAATCTGCACTTTACATTGGTTAATTGCACCTGCGTGAACAAAGGCCTCCAATATAGATTTATAGGCGTCTTGCAATTCCACATATTTCCCAATCAACCCAATTTTAATTTTAGCTTTAGGATGTTTCAATTTATTGAGGAAACTGTTCCATTTGGAAAGCTCAGGTGCAGCATAACCATTGATATGTAGTTTTTTGAGAACAATAATATCCAGTTTCTCCTCCAGCATTTTAAGTGGGACTTCATAAATAGTGCTAGCATCCATGGCTTCAATAACAGCATCAGGCTTAACGTTGCAAAAAAGTGCGATTTTTTTTCTCAGTTCCTGATTTAAGGGGTGTTCCGTTCTGCAAACGATTACATTAGGGTGAACGCCTTCCTGACTCAATAGCCTTACACTATGCTGAGTTGGTTTTGTCTTGAGTTCTTTTGCTGCACTTAAATAAGGAATCAAGGTTAGGTGAACTACCAAACAGTCTTCTTCCGGTAGTTCCCATTGAATCTGACGAACAGCTTCCACAAAAGGCAAGCTTTCGATATCGCCAACTGTTCCGCCCAATTCTGTGATGATGATGTCAAAATTTCCTGAGTTACCGAGTAGCATCATTCTGCGTTTAATCTCATCAGTTATATGTGGAACAACTTGAACAGTTTTTCCAAGGTAAGCTCCTTCTCTTTCTTTGTTGATAACGGTTTGGTATATACGCCCTGTAGTAACATTATTAGCCTGTGATGTCGGAATATTCAAAAAACGTTCGTAATGGCCAAGGTCAAGATCGGTTTCGGCACCATCATCTGTAACAAAACACTCGCCATGCTCATAAGGATTTAAAGTGCCGGGATCAACATTAATGTAGGGATCGAATTTCTGAATGGTTACTTTCAATCCTCTGCTTTGAAGCAATTTGGCAAGAGAAGCAGCAATAATTCCTTTGCCCAAAGAGGAAGTTACACCCCCTGTTACAAAAATAAACTTGGCCATTTTTAATTGGTTTGTAAAAGTGAACAGCAACAAAAAATACTCGTTCAGTTGACAATCAAATGAAGCAATAAAAAGTGATGCTGAATGACCAATGGGAAGAAAAAATCCTGAAGGTCATTCAAAGGTAGTGAGATTAGTTTTGCGAAGCAATTTTTTATTCTGTTTTGAACAAAAAAAATGGAGGATGAAAGTTTTTTCTTTTTTCTATATTGTTATCTTTATCAAAAACCCAAGTTGAACTACGCGATTTTTATCTTGCTTTTAGCAGCGTCTTTTTATTATCTCCCCAAATGGAAATCGATTAATAATACCGGTTTATCCCCCCGTACCATCAGGATTCTTCTTTTTATCAAATTAGCTGCCGGTTTATTGCTTGGTTGGATTACCCATCGTTTTTACAAAGCAAATGATTACTGGGACATGAACAAGGAAGGGTTCAAGGAATACCAATTGCTTAAAGATCATCCGATGGAGTTCCTTACCAATTTGTTTTATTCACCCTACACCGATAAATACGGACGGTTTTTTAACGCGGTTGGATCTTATTGGAATGATTTAAGAAACAACATCGTAATAAAATTGGTTGCTCTTTCAAATCTAATTTCAGGAGGAAGCTATTATTTGAACAGCCTGCTCTTTAACATTTGCTCCTTTCTGGGTTGTATTTTTTTGTTTAAATTATTTATTAAGATATTTCCTGAAAAATATTGGCAATCAATTGTTTGCGCTTTTTTAATACCATCCACTTTGTACTTTACCTCTGGTATTCATAAGGACTTGTTGGTGTTTACCTCCCTTTGTTTTTACTTTAATTATCTTCATAGATTGGCGAATGAAAAGTATGAAATAAAATTGTTGATAAAGCTATTTATATCATTGTTAATCATTTTGTTAGTTAGAAATTTCGTTGTCGTTCCGTTGTTGCCTCTTTCCTTGGTTTATTTGCTTGCTGTTAAATCTTCCTTTCGAACCAGTACCTTGTTTATAAGTGTTGCTTTATTGGCATTTATAACACTTTTAATTTTTGATTTAACCGAGTCTGCCTATTCACCCCTTCAACTTATTGTAGACCGACAATACGACTTTTTACAACTTGAGCCCGGCGATTCCCAGCTTGTTGTTCAGGAGCTTCAGCCAAACCTTAAAAATTTTGTACTAAACCTTCCAACTTCTCTGGAGCATGTCTTTTTGAGGCCATATATTTGGGAGCAGGGTAACTTTTTTTACCTGCCCATAGCTCTTGAGTTAATGCTGTTGCAGCTTTTGCTGGTGGTTTTGCCCTTTTATTTCAAAAAAAGCAACTGCTACGACAAACCACTTTTGTACCTTTTTGTGTTTTTCTCCCTATTTATGTTTGTTGTCATCGGTTTTACGATTCCTAACCTGGGCGCTATTGTCCGCTACCGCAGTATATACTTGCCTTTTCTTGCCTTTCCACTACTCTGCTCCATCAACTGGTCTAAATTGAAAAGAATAAAACGAATGGTAAATATAAATATGTAACTTATTTTACAGTATTCGGTATTATTTTAAGGTTAACAATAAGAATTGTTTGATATTATTTGGCTTAAATGTTTTTAATTTGCCAAAAAAAATAATCAAACATGAATAATTTGCGTTTTACCGCTGTAAAAAACATAGCTAATAATGTTATAAATTATGATGTTAAGGGGTCAGACAAAGTAACCTCTATCTTCAATGAAAATGTTTTTACCCTCAAAACTGCAAGGCATTACCTAACCGACGAAGCTTACAAAAGCTTGTTGTCTTCAACAATGGGAGGTAAAAAAATCGATCGTGCAATGGGTGCAAATATTGCCAATGGTATGAAGGCCTGGGCTGAGGAAAAAGGAGTTACCCATTTTAGCCATTGGTTCCAGCCACTTACAGGTTTGTCAGCAGAAAAGCATGATTCATTTTTTACTTTAAAAGGAGATGGAACTCCCATACAAGAATTTGAAGGTGGCGCTTTGATACAACAGGAACCTGATGCGTCTTCCTTTCCAAGCGGAGGCTTAAGAGCAACTTTTGAAGCCCGTGGTTATACGGCTTGGGATCCGTCTTCTCCGGCTTTTATCATGGAAACAGGTGAAGGCAAAACGCTTTGCA
>CANHMN010000007.1 GCA_947461645.1 Chitinophagaceae bacterium
AAATCAAATCCTTATTACTGCTATCTGCAGTATTGTTGACTGTTTTGTTGTTAACTTCTTGGTCAACCGAAAAAAACAATTCTACACAAATTCTTATTGAAGAAAAAAAGCCACTAGACAATGCTAGTAAAGTTTTTGTAAAATACAAAAATGGGTCCGTGGTTTATTATCAATCTCTCAAATTGGTTAAAGGCTTATTTGCAACTCCTCATTTATTGGCGGATGGAAAGTTAAAAATTAACCCATCAGAAATTCTTGTTTACCAAAATGAGCACCATTATGCCATTTCACAAACATTGATAACGGAGGGTAAGAAAAGTGCTGTTGCAGTTGAAACATTACCTGGTTTTGCCATAAGATTGGTAAAAGGTCGTTTAAATGTTTTTACCAAAAAATATTATAATGGCAACGTTGCGGTTGCTGAATACTTTGTTCAACTAGGCAACGATGGTAAAATCCAAAAATACACTCCTGAATTGTTGAAATCAATAATCAAAGATGATCAACATGCCTTGAACTTTTTCTCTAAGAAACTTAATGTACTGCAAGAATTGAATCTACTTGAATCTACCGCTTTCTTGTACAACAAATCAATCACCCTTGAAGAAACGATTGCAAGTTCTAACAAGTAAAGTAAATTTAATAAATCCATTTCAACCCGAAGTCAATAATAAACTTCGGGTTTTTTTATGAATAGAATCAGCCTTTACCATTTTTATTTAAACAATATTGTATGAAAGAAAATTAGTACTATGCGTCTTTTGTACTTGCCAATTTTATTGATTCTGTACAACTGTATTTTCTTAACCACAACTCATACCATTTCAACAAACAACATACAGAACAAGCTAAATATAGAATACAATACTCAAACCAATGCATTAATTGACAGTCTTAACATTGTTCATTTTACAAATGAATATTCAAAATACAAATCATACCAAAAAAGCCTCTTACTTTTTTACAATAATAGAAAGGGTAAACCCTATTGGATTGCTGAAGATAAATTATCAGAAAATGGAAGAATGCTGCTAAACAAATTAAATCGCTTAAATGAGGACGCATTCAATGACATAAAGCAATCAAACGATAAAATAGATTCCCTGTTGAAATTAGTGCCGCAAAAAAACACAACCTCATCAACTGCTGAAGTGTTATTAAGCTGCTTGTATCTCCAATATGCAAATTATAGTTGGCTGGGTATTAATTCGAATCAAATCAAACAACTAAAATGGAACATCCCTTCTAAAAAAATCAGTACAATTGATTTATTAAATCGATTGTCAAACGAATCCTTTTGGAATGCAAATCCTCCTATTGTTAGGGAGTACGAATTGTTAAAAACATATCTCAATAAGTACCAAGTCATCAAGAAAAACAAAAAGTCATTCAAAATCAAGCACTTCAAAAAGTTTAAAATTTTACCTGGACAAAAAGATACGTTGATAGCTACAACGAGAAGATTTTTTTATGAATTTGGTTTCCTTAACCGAAACAACCTATCTGAGATTTTTGACAGCAGCTATATGATGGGTTTACATGAATTTCAACAAAGAATGGGACTTGCACATGCAGACATATTGTCCAACAGTGAAATCAACGAAATGAATATTTCCATTGATGACAGAATTAACCAGATTAGAGTAAACATGGAAAGATTGAGGTGGTTGCCTCTTTATGATAAGGAAGAAAAAATAGTTATAAACATCCCGGAATTCAAATTGCATTTATTCAATACTGATTCATTATTGTACAGTATGAAAGTAATTATCGGCAAAACTTTTCAGCCAACGGCTGTATTTAAGGGTGATATAGAGGAAATAATCCTTTGTCCATACTGGAACATTCCACCCGGAATTCTGCAAAATGAAATTTTACCTGCTGTAAGGAAAAACAGCAACTATCTCAAACAAAACCACATGGAATGGTATGGAAGCAACATCAGACAAAAACCTGGATATGACAATGCTTTGGGATGGATAAAATTTTTATTTCCCAACCGTTACAATATCTATATGCATGACACTCCAAACAAATATCTTTTTGAAAAGAACATAAGAACCTTTAGCCATGGTTGCATTCGTTTGGAAAATGCGAAAAAGTTGGCTGTTTATTTATTAAGAAACACAAAAAACTGGAACAGTACTACCATAGATGATTTCATACAAAAAAAGCAGGAGACAAAAATAAAATTGAACAGCAGGATACCTGTCTATATAGTATACAGAACTGCATGGGTAGACAAAGATGGAAAACTCAACCTGCGTAAGGATATTTACGGAAAAGATAAATTACTACTTAATTGGCTAGACAGAAAAAGTGTAACCAATAATTGAAAGTAGAAATTACCTGGGTCTTTTATTGAAAGGGGCCCCTCTGAAAGGGCTTGGTTGACCTGGTTGACGAGGTGGCGCTGATCTTTCTTCTGCTTCTTTCACAACCAATGGTTTTTTACCTAATGATATATCGTTTAAATGCTCGATGGCATCAAGACCATCTTGTCTGTTTTGCATTTCGATGAAAGCAAAGCCTTTGCTTTTACCTGTTTCTTTGTCGATGGCAACCTTCGCTGAAACTACAGGACCAAATTTCTCAAATATTTCTTCAAGCTCAGCATCATCAAGATCATACGGTAGACCTGCAACAAATAATTTCATTTCTCAAAATTTTTATGAATATATGCCATTTCATCAATTTTATGAATTTTTATAACTAATTATTTAAGAACCTTAGAATTCATGAAATAGTCTTAGTCTTTAGCGAATAAATTGAGCAAAAAAATGCAATTTTAGGGCTAAAATAAAAAATATGAGTCAAGCTGAATTAACCAAAGGTGAAATACACACCACAAAAGGAATCATCAAATTTGAATTGTACGATGACGACGCACCTATAACCGTAGATAACTTTAAAAAGTTGATTTCCAAAGGATATTATGATGGTTTAAGCTTTCACAGGGTAATACCAGATTTTGTTATTCAAGGTGGCTGCCCCGATGGAAGCGGTGCCGGCGGACCAGGCTATTCCATTCCATGCGAGACAAAAGGGAAAAAACAATTCCACGATAGAGGTGTTTTTTCTATGGCTCACAGAGGCCCCAATACAGGCGGTTCGCAATTCTTTATCTGCCACAGCAGAAATAATACTTCTCATTTGGATGGTGCGCATACCTGTTTTGGTCAAGTAACTGAAGGAATAGAGGTTGTTGACCAAATAGTTGCCGGTGATAAAATGAATAAAGTTGTACTTCTTTAGTTTAACCAAGGAAAAACCAATTCATGCAAACAGCTTCAGTAAAAGAAATCAAAAATGCATTAAGCGATCTGAAGAAAGATGAATTGATTGCCCTTTGTTTGAGATTATCCAAATTCAAGAAAGAAAACAAAGAGCTCATAACTTATGTTTTGTTTGAAGAGCATGACGAAGAAGGTTACCTGCAAAGCGTGAAAAACAAAATTGATGAGGAGTTCAACAATATTAACACTTCCAATCTTTATTTTGTCAAAAAAAACATCAGGAGAATCATTAGAGTCGTTAACAAATACATCAGGTATTCTGGAAAAGCTGTAGTAGAAATTGACCTGCTCATTTATGTATGTAAATCTATAAATGAAAAACAAATAGCGTTGGAAAAAAGTCAGGTTTTAAAAAACATTTATCAATCCTTGTTGAAAAGAATAAACAAATCAATGGATACTTTGCATGAAGACTTGCAATATGAATTCAAACAAGAGTTGGCCATCATCATGAAATAAATCAACATGATTAAAAACATCAGTGAGTTCGAAAATGTTTTTTTTATTGGAATTGCAGGAACGGGCATGAGTGCAATAGCACAATACCTAAATGGCATTGGTAAAATAGTTAATGGAAGCGACCGTTATTTTACAGAAGGGGAAGAGAATGACATTAGAAGCAAACTTGAAAGTGAAGGCATAAATTGCTTTCTTCAAAATGGGGAAGGAATTCATGAAAGGACCGACCTTGTGGTCGTATCAACTGCTATTGAGGAAACTGTATTCGAAGTACAAAAAGCCAAATCACTTAACATTCCCATCATAAAGAGAAGCGATCTACTATCTATAATAGCTAAGAGCAAGCGAACAATTGCCGTTGGCGGCACGTCCGGTAAAAGCACCACAAGTGCCATGTTGTTCGACATGCTGAGTTATGCAGGCATGGAACCCAGTATCATCAGCGGTGCGGGATTAACTAAAATAATTAGGGAAGGAAAAATCGGTAACGCCAAAGTTGGTAAAGGGGAATGGCTTATCATCGAAGCCGACGAAAGTGACGGCTCAATAGTTAAGTATTTTCCTGAAATAGGTTTGTTGTTAAATATTGACAAAGATCATCAAGAAATTGAGGAATTAATGTCCATATTCACAATTTTCAGAAACAATACCACTTCTTTGTTTGTAACCAACCAAGGCAATAAATTGGCTGCAACTTTAAGCAAAGAAGTTTCATCGGATTTCTCTGCAAGACCTGAAACAGCTACTGGTTATACATCTTCCTCTTTTAAGCAGGAAGGCATGAAAATCAGCTTTAATATTCGTGACCAGCAATTTGAATTGAATACAGTTGGTAAACACAACATGGAAAATGCCGTAGCTGCTGTTTGTGTAGCACATCAGATTGGTGTTGGACTTGATGTTTGCGCAGCCGCTTTAAAAAACTATGAAGGTATATACAGAAGACACCAGCTCCTTGGCATCAAAAATGGTGTGTATGTTATTGATGATTATGGACATAACCCTGTAAAATGTGCATCCTCCATTGAGGCCTGTCAACCAATAGCACCTAAAGTTATTGCCTGGTTTCAACCTCACGGTTATGGACCAACGAGGTTTCTTAAATCAGATTTCATCGAAGAGTTTTCAAAAGTATTGAGACCATCAGATGAGATATGGATGAGTGAGATCTTTTATGCAGGAGGAACAGCCACGAAAGACATCTCCTCTAATGATCTTATAGTTGAAATACAAAACAAAGGATGTAATGCCTTTTTTATAGAAAATCGGAATGATTTTTTGGATGCCGTAAGGCCTCATTTAACCGATGATTGCGTATTATTGCTCATGGGAGCGAGGGACCCCGGACTGGAAGCATTTAGTCAGTCTGTTTGGCAAGCGCTCTAAAGAAGATGATAATGACAAAACAATTAATTAAAAATATAAAATGCCTTATTAATACAGGAAATGCAACTGAATCACTTAGGGGTAAAGAGCTTGCTTTGCTGTCTTGCATTGAAGATGCTTATTTGATTATAAGCGATGGTATTATTTCTGAATTAGGGGAAATGAAAAATCTGAATACCAATTCATTTCATGATTTTAATGATACAACAGATGCAAGAGGACAATTTGTAATGCCAACATGGTGTGATAGCCATACGCATATCGTTTTTGCCGGAAGCAGAGAAGATGAATTCATTGATAAGCTAAAGGGTTTGAGCTATGCAGAAATCGCGGCAAAAGGTGGTGGTATTCTTAACTCAGCAAGAAAACTTTCCGACACTGATGAAGAAACCCTTACAAAGCAAGCCCTAAACAGAATAATAGAATTGGTAAAATTAGGAACAGGTGCCATTGAAATTAAAAGTGGTTATGGTTTGACTGTTGAAGCGGAGTTGAAAATGCTTCGTGTGATAAAACAACTTAAAAAGCTTTCACCTATTCCCATTAAGTCTACATTTTTAGCAGCTCATACTTATCCTGAATCCTACAAGGATAACCACAAAGGTTACATAGACCTCATCATTAATGAGATGCTGCCTATTATTGCAAAAGAAAGTCTTGCGGATTATATTGATGTGTTCTGTGAAACCGGCTTCTTCTCACCACAGGAGATGGAAACTATTTGTCTTGCAGGAAAAAAATATGGCCTCAAATCAAAAGTACATGTAAACCAACTTAACAGCATTGGTGGTTTGCAAAAAGCCATTGAATTGAATGCATTGAGTGCAGATCATTTGGAAACGATGAATGAAGAAGACATCAAAGTTCTTGCTGCAAGCAATTGCATTGGCACCTTGTTGCCGTCTGCCGCTTTTTTCCTGAGAATGCCTTATCAACCAGCAAGGGCTATGATTGACAAGAATTGTGCCATTGCACTGGCATCTGATTACAATCCAGGTTCTTCACCAAGTGGAAACATGAATACAGTCGTGGCTTTGAGTTGCATTCAAATGAAAATGTTGCCGGAAGAAGCGGTAAATGCTGCAACAATCAATGGAGCGTTTGCAATGGAACTTGAAAATGAAGTAGGCAGTATTGCCGTTGGTAAAAGAGCCAATCTTATTTTTACGAAACCCATTCCTTCATTGGCATATCTTCCTTATTCATTTGGAACCAATCTAATTGATAAGGTAATGATTGATGGTAAAATTATAGCTTAAACTTTAATAACTATGCAGCAATTAATTGAATGTGTTCCTAACTTTTCCGAAGGAAATGATTTAAATGTCATCAAACAAATTACAGACCAAATTGAATCTGTTGAAGGCGTCCGTTTGCTTAATGTTGATCCGGGCAAAGCAACCAACAGAACAGTAGTTACCATGGTCGGTGAGCCCAATGCCGTTATTGAAGCTGCCTTCAGGGCAATTAAAAAAGCAGGTGAATTGATAGACATGAGTAAGCACAAAGGAGAGCACCCTCGTATGGGTGCAACAGATGTTTGTCCGTTGATTCCAATTGCCAATATTTCAATGGAGGAAACCGCAAAATTTGCCCAACAACTTGCTCAAAGAGTAGGTGAGGAGTTAAACTTACCTATATATCTATATGAAGCCGCTCAACCCAAGAAAGAAAGAAGTAACCTTTCGGTTATTCGTGTAGGTGAGTATGAAGGATTTGCAAAAAAAATCACCCTGCCCGAATGGAAGCCTGATTTTGGTCCGGCTGTATTTGATGCAAAAAGAGGAGCTACGGTAATAGGTGCAAGAGACTTCCTTGTAGCTTACAATGTCAACCTCAACACAACATCTACAAGAAGGGCTAATGCTGTAGCGTTTGATATCAGAGAAGCCGGTAGAGTAAAAAAAGAGAATGGCAAAACGGTGCTTGACGATAACGGCAAGCCTGTTCAAATTCCTGGAAGCTTAAAATGTGTAAAAGCTATTGGATGGTTTATTGAGGAATACGGAATTGCTCAAATCTCGATTAATCTTACAAACATCAATGTAACGCCTGTTCATATTGCATTTGACGAGGCTTGCAAAAAAGCAAGTGAAAGGGGCTTGAGGGTTACAGGCAGCGAACTGATAGGTCTCATTCCTTTGAAGGCAATGACAGATGCCGGTAAGTACTTTCTTGAAAAACAACAGCGTTCGCTTGGTGTTAGTGAAGCAGAACTTATTCATATTGCCATCAAATCTATGGGGTTAGATGAACTTTCTCCTTTCAAACCTGAAGAGCGTATTATTGAGTATATGCTTAACAATGCATCCGATGAAAAGCTCATCAGCATGAATTTGAAAGCATTTGCAAATGAAACCGCAAGTGAAAGTCCTGCACCGGGTGGCGGTTCAATTTCAGCCTATATTGGCTCATTAGGTGTTTCTTTGGCAACAATGGTCGCCAACTTGTCATCACACAAACCCGGGTGGGATTCCAGGTGGGAGGAATTCAGCAATTGGGCAGTAAAAGGGCAAAAAATAAAAGACGCCTTACTGTTTTTGGTTGATGAGGATACAAGAGCCTTTAACAAAATAATGAATGCTTTTGGATTGCCTAAGAATAGTGATGATGAAAAAAAGTTACGAACTGAAGCCATTCAGGAAGCTACAAAATTTGCTATTGAAGTCCCTTATAAAGTGATGCAATTGTCGTTAGATGCCATGGATATCATCAAAGCTATGGCTGAAATAGGAAATCCCAATTCTGTTTCAGATGCCGGTGTTGGTGCATTGTGCGCAAGATCTGCCGTATTGGGTGCATTTATGAATGTAAGAATTAACGCAACCGGATATAATGACAAGGAGTATGTTCAAGCTATTTTATCCAAAGGAAAAGCCTTGGAAATTTTAGCATTGGATAAAGAAACTGAAATACTGCAAATAGTCAACCAAAAAATAGGCATTTAAGCATAAAAGACTTCTATATTCAAATCAAAACTGTAAATTTGTCCTCCCCAATAGGGAAATGACATTTATTGCTGAAAATAAATCTAATCATCCAAATCAATCCCTTACGCACTTAACTGGGTTTGATAAAATGCTAAAAAATGAAAAAAAACCTATCGCTTTCCTTAATCGCATTTACTTTAATACTAAGTTCTTGTGAAAAGGATCCTGCACAGGTATCTGTAACTGCTGGTATAAATACGCCTCCAATTGTTGTTTCACCTGTAGCTCCTCCAACCTTTGCAACAGACAGTACTTTGCTATTGGGTAATCCAAGCAATGCTACTTCTAATACTGCTGACTTTTCCAATTATTTATTGAGGGAAGGATATTATTCGGTTTCTTACAACCGCGATGCAGGACGACCAAACTGGGTTAGCTGGCATACTCAATCAACTGATTATGGTTCAGTACCTAGACAAAATGATTTTCGTGCAAATCAAGAATTACCTAGCGATTGGTACAGAGCTGAAGCTTTTAGTTTCGGAAATGTTTATGAGTTCGATAAAGGACATATGTGTCCTTCAGCTGACAGAACATCCTCTATAGTAGCCAATTCTTCAACATTTTTAATGACTAACATTATAGCACAAGCACCTAACAACAACCAACAACGTTGGGCTATGCTTGAAGATTATTGCAGAACACTTGTGCAAGCAGGAAATGAATTGTATATCATTTGCGGTACGTATGGCGAAGGAGGTAAAGGAAACAGCAATACACTTACCAACACTTTGGACAATGGTCGCATCTCAGTTCCAGCCAAACTATGGAAAATCATTGTAGTACTTGAAGATGGAGCCAATGACTTGACAAGGGTTAAAAATACTTCAAGAGTAATCAGTGTAATGATGGACAACGTGAATACTACTGGAACTGATTGGAAATCATACAGAGTATCCGTTGACGAAATTGAAGGCCAAACTGATTATGATTTTCTTTCAAGAGTTAGTCCTACCATTCAATCAGTAGTAGAAGCAAGAGTTGACAACCTGTAAATTTGCATTTTAAATAATATTAAGCCAAAACTGCTTTCGGGCAGTTTTTTTTATTCTCTTTCCTTTTGTAATTTATTTTTTAATAATACGTAGCAGTATGTTTATGTAAGGAATTCGAATATTTATTATTTCAATTTGAATACGTTACGTAGATATACGATTATTAAATTGTACTAGTACTTATTTAGAACAGAAGTGTAATAAAACAAAGGCTTTCTTCGTTATAAAGTGGTTCGTTTGAGGTTGTTTTTCAAGCGAATATCCATTCCTTATGAAGAAATTGACCATCATAGCTGCACTTCTTCTGTTTACCTGTATTTCTCAGGCACAAATTGGCACCCACGATTTTCATCAATCAAAATTGAACAAGGCGAATACTTCTGCATCCATCGAATATGCAAATGGATTTTTTGCTTTAAAAAATAAGAATGGAAAATTTTTGACCGATTATATTTTCAGCGACATAAGACCTTTTAGCAATGGACTATCTGCTGTGGAAATCAAAGAGAAATGGGGATTTGTGAACAATAAAGGAGAGTTGGTTATCCCTGCAAAATTTGATATTGTTTTTGATTTTAAGGAAGAAATTACAATGGTTTATGCTGATGGAAAATGGTTGGGAATCAATAAAAAGGGAGCTGTTCAATTTATTCCTCAAATTGACAATTGCTTTGGTTTTGAAAACGGAGTTGCCAACATTGAATACAAAGGAAGAACAGGGGTAATGAATAACAGGGGAGAAATTAATTTTCAATTTGAACAATCAAATAAAAATAACCAGAAGCTATCTACCAACAACAGAAATACAAGCAATTGTCCGAACAACATAGATTTCGAAAATGGAAGCTTTGATGGTTGGCAATGTTTTACCGGAACGGTTGATACCATTGGAAACACGAATATCATAAGTGTACTACCTTCTTCACCGGTTGCAAACAGGCACAAATTGATTGCCAGAAGTGAATCAGGAAATCTTGATCAATATGGACTTTTTTCTACTAATGCTCCGGACGGAAGCAATTACTCAGTAAGGCTGGGAAACAAAAACAGCGGTGCACAAGCTGAGAGAATCAGATATACAGTTCATGTACCTGAAAATGCTGAAGCCTTTTCCATTAAATACAATTATGCTGTTGTTTTTCAAGATCCCGGACATACCGATTGTTCGCAACCACGCTTTGTAGCCAAGCTCTTTGATTCAGCAGCAAATGCCTATGTGGATTGTGCAACCGCAGACTACATAGCTACTTCAAATCTTCCTGGGTTTGCCGTTTCAGCGGTTGACCCTGTTGTCATTTATAAACCTTGGACATCAGTTTTCATCAATCTCAAAAACTACGCCGGCAAAACAATGTTCCTTGAGTTTACAACAGCAGATTGTGCAAGAAGGGCACATTGGGGTTATGCCTACCTTGACGTTGAAAATATTTGTCAACAAAATATCGTTACCCAATTTGACTGTGCAACTCCTTCCGCAACAACAGTTCAGGGTCCTGATGGATTTGAACAATACCAATGGTACAATCACAATTATACAACTCTACTAGCATCAGGAAGAACAGCATTAATCAATAACAATGGAAATGAAATTGTTCATCTTGTTATGATTCCTTACAATGGATTCGGATGTACTGATACATTGACCACTTCACTTAGCAACAGTAATATTCCTACAGTATCCATTTCCAACCAACAAGTTTCTTGTTCTGATAAAACCTTCAAATTTAAAAGTACCAATCATAATTCGGAGGTTAATTGGAATTTTGGAGATGGCATTGTAGCAACAGGTGATTCTGTTTCACATGTGTTTTTACAAAATGGAGAATACCAGGTAAGCATGACAACCACTACAACAGCAGGTTGCAGCTTTACCGAAATTGATACAGTGATTGTAAACAATGAGTACCAACAAGGTGAAATTATTATTGACAGCGTAAAACACTGTAGTTCAACAAGTATAAAACTCTATCAAACCGACAGCCTTAACAACAACATAATTTGGAATTTTGGTGATGGCACAAGTTCTACAGGTAATAATGTTGAACATGACTATACCGTTTCAGGAAATTACACGATAACTTCAACGATTCAAACCTCATTTGGTTGCAGCTACCAAAAAGTTGTTTTATTGGATATAAATGTGCCTACTTTACCAACAATAAATATTATTGCTCCAAATGAAATTTGTACTTCAACTGAATTTTATGCAAGCGTTTCTGTAACAGGAAACAATTCTATATCTTCTGTTCATTGGAACGCACCTTCAACCAATATTCTTGGAAGTGATTCAATCAGGTTAAGTTTAGAACAAGCAGGAACATTTGGTCTTTCGGTTGATGTAACAACAACCTTGGGTTGTTTGCTTAGTGCAAATAAAAATATTATCATCAAGAACAAACCAATTGTTAATGCGCTATCTGATATTTCTCTATGCTCAGGTGCCAAGTCTGATTCCATAGTACTTACTGGAAACGGCACAGGCAATACATACTTCTGGAACAACAACAATACTGCAATAGGTTTAGCAGAAAATGGGCAGTTGATCATTCCTAGTTTTATAACCACGAATCAACTAACAGAAAACACATCAGCAGATTTTACTGTTTACGCAACTTCTGATAATGGATGTGTTTCTGATACAGTTCATTTTAGCATAACTATTAATGCAAGTCCATTGTTAAACATTGCAGATACCATTCGCCAATGTTTAGGTACTGCACAGGTGATAAGCTTAGCGCAAAACCTGAACTACCAATGGTTTCCATCTAATGGCTTAAGTTGCGACAATTGCGCTATCGCAACTGTAAACATTAATGAAAATACGGCTTATAGTATTGAGGCAACAGATATCAATGGATGTAAAAACAGAAAGAGTTTATTAATTGAAGTTATCCAGCCAACACAGTTAAGTATCAATACTCAGGACACCATTTGTGCTGGAAGGTCGGTTCATCTTCATGCCAGTGGTTCCGCATTGTACCAATGGTACCCTGAAACAGGATTAGACAATGCGCAAAGCAGTGATCCTGTTGCTTCTCCTTCTTCTAATACGAACTATAGATTGATAGGCTCTGACAGTTACGGATGTTTTTCTGATACCCAGTTTGTTTTTGTAGCATCAAATCAAATGTCAAGAAACGATGTGTTTTCAGAGGTTTCTGCCATTTCAGGTTCCACCTTAATTCTAAATGCACCGGTTGCACAAAACAATATTATCAGTTACGAATGGAGTCCGAATGTAAATTTGAGTTGCTATGATTGTCCAAATCCTCAATTGAATGTAGAAAACAACATAACCTATACTTTGAAAACCGTTAACAACAGAGGCTGTGTGACTGAGCAGAACATCGATGTAAAATTAAGTTCACCAAAAGCTGAGTTGTTCATACCAAATACTTTTTCACCGGATGGAAATGGCGTTAACGATATTCTTTACATCAGAGGAAAAGGATTTACCGTAAAATCATTCACGATTTACAATAGAAATGGAAAGGCCGTATTTCAGAAAAACAATTTTACCCCTAACGACATTAATGCAGGTTGGGATGGAAAAGTTGTTGGAATTAAGCAACCTTCAGACACCTACGTTTACATTACCGAAATAATTGGAAATGATGGGACAACAACCATCCACAAGGGCAATACAAGTCTGTTGAGATAGATTATCGGTAACGCTTCATTTTACAAACAAGCTGTTCTACCACCATCAACAGGCAAGTTGATTCCATTGATATAGGCGGCTGCAGGACTACACAAAAAAGCAACAACAGCTCCAAATTCTTCCGGTTGACCAATTCTTCCCACCGGAATTTCTTTAACCAAATCAAGCATTACTTCGTCTGGTGATAGGCCAGTATCTGCAGCTTTTTTCTGAATAACATAATCAGCGCGAACGGTTTGGGTGAATCCGGGCAAGGCATTGTTAACAGTGATACCAAATGGTCCCAATTCTGATGCAAGGGTTTTGCTCCAATTGGCAACTGCCGCCCTGATGGTATTGCTAACTCCCAAACCTGAAATAGGTTGTTTGACAGACGTAGAGATAACATTTACAATTCTGCCAAATTGTGCAGCTTTCATTCCCGGAACAACGGCTTGAACAAGAATTTGATTGCAAATAAGATGGTTATTGAAAGCAGCTAAAAATTGTTCGGGATCCGCATCAATGGCTTTACCCCCTGCAGGACCTCCAGTATTGTTGATTAAAATATGAATGATCTTTTCTTTTGACAAATAGGCCTGAATAGCATCTTTAACCATTGATGGGTTTGAAAAATCTGCAACAATGAAATCATGTTGTTGATTTTTTGATGTATCGAGCTTAGAAAGAGTTTCCTGTAATTTTTCTTTATTTCTTGCCATTAAAATTACATGGGCACCAAGTTTAGAAAGTTCGATAGCTGATGCTAAACCAAGTCCCTGTGTACTTCCGCAAACCAATGCAGTCCTGTTTGATAAATCGAGATTCATATTTTTCGCTTAACTGTTTTTGTTTACAAATCCGGTTTCCAATTTCAATTGCTCCACAACATTGTAAATAATAGGACAGATGCTGTAATGTATAAGTGTTGCAAATAACCTGGAATTGAAATTAGGTTTGTGAAGGTTTGGAAAGTTTCTGCATTCAGCAAACCTATCAGCATAAATGGTGCATTTCTTATCGTTCAAAAAATGACAAGGAATAGTATTCAAGATAAGTTGACCACCCATGCTTTCTTCAATGTATTTTTTCTTAAAGTCGGATTGACTCATGTTGAGACATACAGAAACCTCTCGTGTTTCCTGTTCAGTAACATTTATCATTAATCCATTACAACAAGCACCGCAAGAAGTGCAATCAATTTCGGCCTCAATTTGTGTATTTAATAAGAACACCATCTTATCTACCTCGCTTGAAGGCTGTTGCTGAAGAAAAACCCTGAAATTTTCGTTTTCATGTAGCTTTTCTTCACCTTGTTGAGCAATAACTTCTCTGTCTTTTGTTATTTTGATAATTTAATTTTATAATGTTTGCAAAGTAACAAAACTACAACTTAAGAAAGTATTAATTGAGATGTAAACATTGATAGGTGCATTATAAATTGAAATATTTACGCACAAAATAACACCTATGTGGATAAATGAATGATTAATAAAATGCGTGCGTTAAAGTATATTCGCAAACCTGATATTCGGCATCATTTATGTTGATAATAGGGTATGTTTTAAATTGAAAATTAAATACTTACAATGGCTGATAAAGATTTATTTGATTACACCGAAGACAGCATTCGGAGCCTGGATTGGAGAGAGCACATCAGACTTCGTCCGGGAATGTACATTGGTAAACTGGGTGATGGCAGCAGTGCTGATGATGGGGTATATGTGTTGATAAAAGAAGTTATTGACAATTGCATTGATGAGCATACTATGGGTTATGGAAAGCAAGTGGATGTTACCATCGAAGGCAAAACCATTTCCATTAGAGATTATGGCAGAGGAATTCCTTTGGGGAAAGTGGTAGATGTTGTAAGCAAAATTAATACAGGAGCAAAATACGACAGCAAAGCTTTCCAAAAGAGCGTGGGTTTGAATGGAGTGGGTACCAAGGCCGTAAATGCGCTTAGCAATTACTTCAAAGTGACTGCATACCGCGATGGCAAAGAAAAGACTGCAGAGTTTGAAAGAGGCCAACTGAAGAAAGAACACAAGGAAATAGCTACCAAAGAAAGCAATGGTACTTTCGTGACATTCACCCCAGATGAATCTGTATTCAAGAATTTTCATTTTGTTCAGGAATACCTTGACAATCAATTTTGGAACTACTGTTACCTGAACGCAGGTTTGTTAATGAACCTCAACGGGAAAAAATATGTCAGCAAGAATGGCTTGTTAGATTTGTTGCAAAGAAAAACCAATGAAGATGAAATACGTTACCCCATCATACACCTCAAGGGTGAAGATATAGAGGTTGCGTTAAGTCATGGAAATGGCTACGGCGAAGAATACTACAGTTTTGTAAATGGTCAGTTTACCACCCAAGGCGGAACGCATTTAGCAGCTTTTCGTGAGGGATTTGTAAAAACAATAAGAGAGTACTTTAAAAAAGACTACGATGCAAGTGACATCAGGGGAAGCATTTGTGCAGCGGTTTCCGTAAGAGTTCAAGAACCGGTTTTTGAAAGCCAGACTAAAACCAAACTTGGCTCACAAACGGTTTACGAAAATGGTCCAAGCATGAAAAATTTCGTAGGAGATTTTTTACTGAAAGAGCTTGATAATTTCTTACACAGGAATCCTGCAACAGCAGATGCACTCAAAAAAAGAATTGAGCAAAACGAACGTGAAAGAAAAGAACTGGCGGGTATTAAAAAACTTGCCAACGAAAGAGCCAAAAAAGCCAATCTTCACAATAAAAAGCTTAGGGATTGCAAGTACCATTACAACGACGAACCAACAGGTAAGGAAAAAGAAACCATTCTTGAAAAGCAAAAAGAATCAACCATCTTTATCACTGAAGGAGATAGTGCAAGCGGATCTATTACCAAAGCAAGAAGCGTAAATACACAAGCTGTTTTCAGTTTGAGGGGTAAGCCACTCAATTGTTTCGGTTTAACCAAAAAAGTGGTTTATGAAAATGAAGAATTCAATCTGTTGCAACATGCTTTAAACATAGAAGAAGGTTATGAGGGACTTCGCTACAACAACATTGTCATAGCCACTGATGCTGATGTTGACGGCATGCACATCAGACTTTTGCTGATGACATTTTTCTTGCAGTTTTTCCCGGATCTTGTTAAAAACGGACATGTTTACATATTGGAAACTCCTTTGTTCAGAGTAAGAAACAAACAGGAAACGATTTATTGCTATGATGAGGGCGAAAAACAAGCCGCTATGAAAAAGCTGGGCAACAAACCTGAAATCACTCGCTTCAAGGGCTTGGGTGAAATTAGTCCGGATGAATTCGCACGCTTTATAGGTTCCGACATGAAACTACAGCCTGTAATCATGGATCAGGGCGAGCACCTTCAACAATTGCTTGAATATTACATGGGAAAAAATACCCCTAAGCGGCAGGATTTTATCATTGAAAATCTCAGGGTTGAATTAGACTTAATAGAAACTGAAAAAATTAATTAAAAAAAACATTCTCTTAATGATTCATATTGTATTTGACCAAACAGATGCCCATGTTTTGCAACAATCCATTGACATGGATGAAACACTTATTGGTGACATTGTTACCTTAACGGATGATTATTCACTTGGACCAATTGAAAACATTTACACCGAAGATGGCATCTACCAAAGAAAAGAATGGTGGAAAAATATTTTGTCAGGCGGTGATTTTGAAAAAAACATCTCAGATTCTTTGCAGGATGATTACTCCAAAATGGAAGAATTGGTAAATCGCTTACAAAATGATGAAAATGAAACAATCTGGATATGGGCTGCACAAAACAAACATGACGTATCTGGTTATTATTGGCTGCTTCATTTTTTGAAGCCTTTCCAGGGAAGAGTGATGATTCTTTACTTAAACAATCTTCCTTTCATCAATGAAAAAGGAAATATTTTTTATCCAACCCAACTTTCTGAAATTCCTCCTAAAGAATTTTTGAAAGCCAAGAAATTGGCCAGAGAAATAACTTTGAGTGAATTCGAAGTTGATCCGGATGAGTGGAACAAATTGTGTGCTGAAAATAAACCTGTAAGAATACTCGAAGGCGGAAAAAAACTCACAAACTTTGATGAAAATTATTATGACAGTGAGTTGAAGAAATACATTATGCCTGATTGGCAAAAAGCCAATAAAATCATCAGTAATTTTCAATCTAAATCCAAGCAAAGCTGTACCGAAAGCTACTTGCTCTGGAGATTAAAATCTTTTGTTGAACAAGGACAATTTGATATGCAAGGAAAACTTGCCAATATGAAAGATTTTGAAATCAAATATTTTTCAAAAGCAGAACAATAATTTCTAGCAAGCATCAGCGAAAATACTATGGCAAAAAAAATTACTGAGGAGTATACTCACAGTGACAAAGGCGTTAGTGGTCAATATAAAAACTGGTTTCTGGATTATGCCAGTTATGTAATTCTTGAAAGGGCCGTTCCTGCTGTTGAGGATGGCCTGAAGCCTGTTCAAAGAAGAATTTTGCATGCCATGAAAGAGATGGATGATGGCAGGTACAATAAAGTAGCCAACATCATTGGACAAAGCATGCAGTACCATCCACATGGTGATGCAAGCATTGGTGATGCCATTGTTAATCTGGGACAGAAAGACCTTCTTATAGATACACAGGGTAACTGGGGAGATGTAAGAACAGGAGATGATGCAGCGGCAGCAAGGTACATTGAGGCGCGTTTAAGCAAATTCGCTCTGGAAGTTGCTTTCAATGCGAAAACAACGGAATGGCAATTGAGCTATGACGGAAGAAAAAATGAACCTGTAACCTTACCTATGAAATTTCCTCTTTTACTTGCGCAAGGAGCGGAGGGAATTGCAGTGGGATTGGCCACAAAAATATTGCCGCATAATTTCTGTGAGCTGATTGACGCTTCGATAAAGACGCTTAAAGGTAAAAAGTTTGAAATCTTACCTGATTTTCAAACAGGCGGAACCATGGATGCAAGTCTTTACAACGAAGGTAAGCGAGGCGGCAAAATCAGGGTTAGGGCAACCATAGTAGAACAGGATAAAAAAACACTAATTATAAAAAGTGTACCCTTTGGCGTTACTACTACGCAACTCATGGAAAGTATAGTGAAGGCGAATGATCAGGGTAAAATCAAAATAAAAAAAGTAACTGATCACACCGCTGCAGAAGTGGAAATTATTGTGGAGCTTGCTCAAGGAATTTCACCAGACATTACCATCGACGCTTTGTATGCATTTACTGACTGTGAAGTAAGCATTTCTCCCAACGCTTGCGTAATTGTTGACCATAAGCCGCAATTTCTATCCGTAACGGAATTGCTCATAATATCTGCAGAAAATACCAAGTCGCTTCTTCAAAAAGAACTAGAGATAAAGTTGAGCGAATTGCAGGAAAAATGGCACTACACTTCTTTGGAAAAAATATTCTTTGAAGAAAAAATCTACAAAGAACTTGAAAAAAAGCATGAAACTTGGGACAAGGTTATCCTCGCAATAGACAAAGCTTTCGAGCCCTTCAAGAAGAAATTAAAAAGGGATATCACAAAAGAGGATATTCTAAAACTTACCGAAAAACCGGTTAGAAGAATTTACAAACTTGATATTGATGAACTCATAGAACAAATTAAAGGATTGGAAGCTGAAATCAAGCAGGTTAAACATGATTTGGCAAACCTTACAGATTATGCTGTAGGATACTATGAAAATTTACTGAAGAAATATGGCAAGGGCAGAGAACGGAAAACTGAAATAAAACTTTTTGACGTAATCCAGGCGAAAACCGTAGCTATTGCCAACACTAAACTTTATGCCAATTTCTCAGACGGTTTCATTGGAACCTCATTGAAAAAAGATGAATTTATCATTGAGTGCAGCGATCTTGATGACATCATCGCATTCACCAAAGGTGGTACAATGAAGGTGGTAAAAGTATCCGAGAAAGTATTCATTGGAAAAGACATCATTCATGTCGCTGTCTTTCAAAAGAATGATGAAAGAACCACCTACAACATGATCTATGTTGATGGAAA